>DASYJV010000263.1:0-2934 GCA_035996105.1 Candidatus Limnocylindrales bacterium
CCACGAAGGCGACCGAGCCGAACGCCCGGACCTGGCCGTATCGACTCCGTCCTTCCGACCCGAGCGTCTCGAGCGTCCGGGCGTCGAGGGTCGGGCCGATCCCGGCCAACCCGGCGTACAGCACGAACGAGCCGGCAAAGACGGTCGGCACGTCCGAGGCAAGGAATAGGATCATGGCGCCGATCGTGGCGACCGCGGCGGCCATCGGGAGCGTCAGCCCGGTGCCCGGGAATCGGTCGGCCAGCCCGCCCCAGATCGGCGCGAGGACGAGCTGGATCGCGGCCTGGATCGCAGTCAGCAGCCCGATCTCGGCGAGGGTGAGCCCGAGCCCGTGATAGAACACTGGCAGGTACGGGAACGCCGCACCGAGCGCTGCGAAATAGACGAGGTAGGCGAGGAGGATCCGGCGACCGGCGGCCACGGCCCGGCTCAGGCCCTGGCGGGATCGGCGTCGAAGGGCTCGGCGTCGAGGGGCTCGTTGTCGATGAGGCGGGTCGCGCCGAACCGGACGGCCGTCGAGAGGAGCGCCGGGCCCTCGATCCGGTCGAGCTCGGTGAGCGTCACGCCATCGGCTACCGAGACGTAGTCGACCGCGGCCAGCGGCTCACGATCGAACTCGTCGAGCATCGCCGCGCGCAGGACGTCGGCCGATCGCTCGCCGGCCGCCCATCGCTGGCGGGCCGCGAGCAGGGCGCGACGGACGACCGGCGCCGCCGCTCGCTCCACGTGGGAGAGGTGGACATTCCGGGAGGAGAGCGCCAGCCCGTCCGGCTCGCGGATCGTGGGGCAGGCGATCACCTCGGTCGGGAGCGCCAGGTCGCGCGCCATCTGGCGGATGACCATCACCTGCTGGGCGTCCTTCTGTCCGAAGTAGGCATGGTCGGCGCCGATCAGGTCGAACAGGATCGCGACGACCGTGGCCACGCCATCGAAATGACCGGGCCGCGCCGCCCCCTCGAGTGGCTGCGCGACGGCGCCGACCGAGACGAGCGTGTCGAAGCCCGGAGGGTAGACCTCCGATGGCGGCGGCGCGAAGACGATGTCCACGCCCTCGGCCTCGCAGATCGCCAGGTCCCGCGCCTCGTTGCGCGGATACTTCGTGTAGTCATCGGCCACGTTGAACTGGCGCGGGTTGACGAACAGTGTCACCACGGTCGTCGCGTCCGCGGCCCGCGCCTGGCGCATGAGGGCGCGATGGCCCTCGTGCAGCCAGCCCATCGTCGGGACCAGGCCGACCGGTCGCGCGGCATCGGCGAGGGCGAGGCGCAGCGCGCTCCGGGTGCGGACGATCTCGGTCAAGCGCGCGGCTGGATCAGAGGTCGCGATCGAGCGGGATCCCCCCGGCCGGCATCGAACCGGCCGGCTGGTCGGACGCCCCGCGGCCCAGCACCTCGTCGAGGACGGCTTCATCCATGCGGACCGATTGCTCAGGCCCGGGGAACGTTCGCGCGGCGACGTCGGCCGCGTAAGCCGTCGCCGCGCCGAGGATCTGCTCGCGGATGCGCACGTATGGTCGGGCGTGCCTCGGGATGAAGTCGCCGAGCCCGATGAGGTCGGTGATGATCTGGACCTGCCCGCTGCAGCCGGCGCCAGCCCCGATCCCGATGGTCGGCACGGTCAGACGTTCCGTGATGGCCGCGGCGAGCTGTTCCGGTACGAGCTCGAGGACCATCGCGAAGGCGCCCGCCTCCTGGACGGCGTAGGCATCGGCGATGAGCGCGCGTGCCTGGTCGCGGGTCTTGCCCTGCACGCGGACCTTGCCGACGCCGTTGATCGACTGCGGGGTCAGCCCGATGTGGCCCATCACCGGGATCCCGGCGCGCACGAGCGCCTCGATCACCCGGGCTGTGCGAACACCACCCTCGACCTTGACGGCCTGGGCGCCAGCCTCGCGCAGGAAGATCCCGGCGTTGACGAGCGCCTCGTCGGGCGTCGAATAGGAGAGGAATGGCATGTCGGCCACGATCAGCGCCCGCGACGAGCCGCGGACGACCGCCTTCGTGTGATGGACCATCTCGGGCATCGTCACCCGCACAGTGGTCTCGTACCCGAGCACGACCTGGCCCAGCGAATCGCCGACGAGGAGCAGTGGGATCCCGGCCTCGTCGAGGATCTGCGCCGTCGGGTAGTCGTATGCGGTCAGCATCGCGATGGGCGCCCCATCGGCGTACAGCTTTGCGATATCGACCACCGTCAGGCGGCGAACGGATCCTTCGGTGGCCTTGGGTGTGGCGCTCATGCTGGCTCCCGCATCGGCTGGGTCGTGCCCTCAGTCTGCGCGGCGACGTCGCGCTCGTCCAGCGCGCTCGCGACCTTGTCCAGCAGGCGGTCCGCGACCTCCCGCTTGGAGAGGAGGGGCAGGTCCTCGCGCGATCCATCGGCGGCGAGGATCGCGACCCGGTTCGTCTCGGTCCCGAAACCCGAGCCTTCCTCGGCGACGTCGTTGGCGACGAGCAGATCGACTCCCTTGCGCTGGAGCTTCTCCCCGGCGCGCTCCAGGGAGCCGGTCTCGGCCGCGAACCCGACGAGCAGCGGGAGCGGTCGCAGCGGCTCGCGCGTCGACGCGCCGTCGCTGTCGAGCCCGCGGGCGATGCGCGCGACCTCGGCCAGCAGGTCGGGCGTCGCCTCGAGACGGAGGGTCAGGCCGTCGGCGCGCGGCAGCTTGAGCGCGGCGGGATCGACCGGTCGAAAATCGGCCACGGCGGCGGCCATGACGAGGGCGTCGAACCCGGCCGCGCCGTCGGGGCCGCTCGCGGCGCGCAGCAGTGCCGCCCGCAGGTCGGCTGTCGAGACGACGCGGACCACGCTCGCTTCGGCCGGCAGGTCGACCTCGACATTCGCCGCGAGGATCGTCACCCGCGCCCCTCGGTCGAGGGCCGCCCGGGCGATCGCAACGCCCATCTTCCCGGTCGAGCGGTTGCCGATGAACCGGAC
>DASYJV010000264.1:0-3969 GCA_035996105.1 Candidatus Limnocylindrales bacterium
CGCCTGCTCCGCGGCTACGCGCACACCGCGCTGGAGGATCAGCCGCTCTGGCACGAACGCGACATCAGCCACTCGAGCGCCGAACGGGTGATCCTGCCCGACGCGACGATCGTGCTCGACTACATGCTGGTGCGGATGACCGGTCTCGTCGAGGGTCTGCTCGTTCGCTCCGAGCGGATGCGCGAGAACATCGCCCGCGGCCTGGGTCTGCATGCTTCGTCGCACGTCCTGGTCGCGCTGGTCGACGATGGCGGGATGGGCCGGGAGGAAGCCTACGCGATCGTCCAGCGGGCGGCGCTTCGGGCCGCCGATGAGCGGTCGCCGCTGCGCGACCTCCTGGCCGTCGACCCGGCCGTTGCCCAGCGCCTGTCGCTCGCGAAGCTCGATGCCTGCTTCGACGACGCGGCGTTCCTGCGCCACGTGCCGGAGGTCATTGCTCGGCTCGATGGACTGGCGGATGGGCTGGCGGCCCGCACCGCCGGGACGGCGAAGGTTGCTGATGCTGGCTGAATCCTTCCTCCGCTCGGGCAAGGTGCGCGACCTGCACATGCTCAACGACGGGCGGTTGCTGTTGGTCGCCTCTGACCGGATCAGCGCATTCGATGTCGTGCTGCCGTCGCTGATCCCGGACAAGGGACGCGTCCTGACCGGGCTGTCGCGTTTTTGGTTCGCCGAGACGGGTTCCATCATCCGAAATCACCTTGCGGGCACGGACCCCGCGCTCCTGTCCGACTATCTCGCCAGCGAGTTGCGGGCAGGCGGCCACGAGCCGGCCGATGTCGGGCCACTCGACCCCCTCCGGGGACGGATCATGCTCTGCCGGTCGGCCCACGTGGTCCCGGTCGAAGCGGTCGTCAGGGGATACCTCGCCGGATCCGGATGGAAGGAATACCGCGAGCGTGGAACGGTCTGCGGGATCGAACTGCAGCCTGGCCTGCGCGAAGGTGACCAGCTCCCCGAGCCGATCTTCACACCGGCCACTAAGGCCGAACTCGGCGAGCACGACGAGAACGTCAGCTTCGACGACATGATCGAGCACATCGCCGCTGGTCCCATCGCGACGACCAGGACGGCCGGCCCGCTCGCCGAGGCGATCCGCGATCAGGCGCTCCGCCTCTATCGATACGCCGCAGCGATCACAGTTCGCCGAGGCATCCTGCTGGCGGATACGAAATTCGAATTCGGTCTGGCGGGGCGACCGATGCCGCCATCGGACCCGGGCCCTCCCGACGAGTGGCTCGGAACACCGGACAGGCGGTCATCCGGCGAGTCGTTTCCGAACCCTCTCGCCGACCACCTGATCCTCATCGATGAGGCCCTGACCCCCGATTCCTCACGGTTCTGGGATGGTGCGTCGTACGAACCGGGCCGGCCGCAGGCGAGCTTCGACAAGCAGTTCGTGCGCGACTGGCTGGAGACGCAGCCATGGGACAAGACCGCACCCGGGCCCGAGCTGCCGGAGGACGTCATCGACGGGACGCGGGCGCGCTATGTCGAGGCTTTCGAGCGGATCACCGGGGCCAGCTTCGAGCGCTACCTCCAGGAGGATGTGATCGCGTCATGACGAGCTTCCGGTTCGCGGTCAACGTCACGCCAAAGCCCGGGATCCTCGACCCACAGGGTCGAGCGGTGGAGGGCAGCCTCGGCCATCTCGGGATCGAGGGTGTCAGCGGGGTGCGCGTCGGCCGTCGGGTGGAGCTGACCGTCGACGCCCCGGACGAGGACAAGGCGCGGGTCGTGCTCGAGCGGCTCGCCGGCGAGCTCCTCTCCAACCCGCTCATCGAGGTGTTCGGGATCGAGGCCATCGGTCTCCCTGCAGCGGCGCTCGGCATCGACGCGGCGGGGGAGGGCTGAGCGTGCCGGTCCGGATCGGGGTCGTCGTCTTCCCGGGGAGCAACTGCGACCGGGACACGGTCCACGCCCTCGACCTGGCCGGTGCCGAGCCGGTCGTCCTCTGGCATGAACAGGCCTCGCTCGAGGGCGTCGCGGCGGTCGTCCTGCCGGGCGGGTTCGCCTACGGCGACTACGTGCGGGCCGGGGTGATCGCGCGGTTCAGCCCGGTCATGCGCGCCGTTGCCGACTTCGCGGGGAGTGGCGGGCTCGTGCTTGGCATCTGCAACGGCTTCCAGGTCCTCGCCGAGGCTGGTCTGGTCCCGGGCGCGCTGCTGCGGAACGCGTCGCTTCGGTTCGCCGGCCGCGAGGTCGCGATCGCCACGGAGCGGCTCGACACCCCGTTCACCCACCTGCTCGACGCCCGGCGACCGCTGCGCATGCCGGTCGCCCACGGCGAGGGACGGTTCTATGCGGACGACGCCACCCTCGACGGATTGGAACGCGACGGCCGGGTCATCTTCCGCTACGTCGATCCGGCGGGCACGCCGGCCGGGCCTGACGACGCCGGCAACCCGAATGGCTCGCTCCGGGCGATCGCCGGGGTGATGAATGCGGCCGGCAACGTGGCCGGGCTGATGCCCCATCCGGAACGCGCCTCCGAGGCGATCCTCGGCTCGGACGACGGGTTCGGGATCGTCCGCTCATTGGTCGAGAGCGCGGCGCGTGCGGCGAACGCCGGCCCCGCCCCGGTGGGGGCTGGCGCGCGATGACCGTGGCCGAGCGTCCCGTGGAACCGCTCCACCATCGCCTCGGCGTGACCGACGACGAGCTCCACGCGATCCGCGAGCGGCTGGGCGGCCGTGACCCCAACGACCTCGAGCTGGCGATGTTCAGCGTGATGTGGAGCGAGCACTGCTCGTACAAGAGCTCGAAGCCGCTCCTCCGGACACTGCCCACGGCGGGCGAGGGCGTCGTTGCCGGGCCGGGCGAGAACGCGGGCGTCATCTCGATCGGGGATGGCCTGGCCGTGGCGTTCAAGATCGAATCGCACAACCACCCCTCCGCGGTCGAGCCGTACCAGGGCGCCTCCACCGGGGTCGGCGGGATCCTCCGCGACATCTTCACGATGGGTGCGCGGCCGATCGCGGTCCTCGATGCCCTGCGCTTCGGTGACCCGGCCGATCGACGGACGCGCCATCTCGTCGACGGGGTGGTCCGCGGGGTCGGTGGCTACGGCAACTGCGTCGGCGTCCCGACCGTCGGGGGCGAGCTGGTCTTCGATCCGGCCTATGCTGGAAATCCGCTGGTCAACGTGATGGCCATCGGGCTGATGGAGGAGCGTCTGCTCACCCTGGCCGCAGCGCCCGGGCCGGGGAACCTCGTCGTCCTGTACGGCTCGTCGACCGGCCGCGACGGGATCGGTGGCGCGTCCGTCCTGGCGAGTGCGACGTTCACCGATGACGACCCATCAAAACGGCCGTCGGTCCAGGTCGGCGACCCGTTCGCCGAGAAGCTGCTCATCGAGGCGAGCCTCGAGCTGATCGAGCGCGGGCTGGTCGAGGGGCTCCAGGACCTCGGCGCCGGCGGGATCACCTGTGCGACCTCGGAGACGGCCGATCGGGCGGGGACCGGGATCGTCGTTGATCTCGACGCCATCCCGCGCCGGGAGCCCGGCCTCGAGCCGTTCGAGGTCATGATCTCCGAGTCACAGGAGCGGATGTGCGCGGCGGTCCTCCCCGAGCGTTGGGAGGAGGTCCGCGAGGTCTGCCAGCGCTGGGGACTCCCGGTGGCGGTCATCGGGCGGGTCACCGCCGATGGCGATATCACGGTCGTGGCGGGTGGGCTCGATCCCGACGGCCGGCGTGCGCCGGGCGCGAGGGAGCTGGCGCGCATCCCCGCCCGTGCCCTGACCAGTGACGCCATCGTCCACCAGCGGCTGGCGGCCGCGCCCACCCATCAGCGCAGTGCCCCCGCACCGGGTGCCCCCGAAGCCGTCAGCGATCGGCTCCCCGAGCGGGGGATGGATCCGGGGGCGGTGCTTCGGGCGCTGCTCGGCTCACCCAACCTCGCGTCGCGCGCCGCGGTCTTCCAGCAGTACGACTCGACGGTCGGCGCCGACACGGTGGTCGGGCCCGG
>DASYJV010000265.1:0-2225 GCA_035996105.1 Candidatus Limnocylindrales bacterium
CTGGACGTTCTCGCGAACCTCGCGGATATGCCCCTCGGCGAGCGCCCGAAGCGCGGCCAGATCCAGCTCGGCATCGAAATGGCCCGAGTTGGCCATGATCGCGCCGTCGCCCATCGCCTCGAAATGCTCTCGGCGGAAGACATTGATGTTGCCCGTCGCGGTGATGAACAGCTCGCCCCAGCGGGCAGCCTCGGCGGCGGTCTTGACCTGGTAGCCGTCCATCAGCGCCTCGAGGGCGCGGACGGGGTCGACCTCGACGACGGCGACATGGGCGCCGTGGCCCGCCATCCGCGAGGTGATCCCCTTGCCCACCCAGCCGTAGCCCGCGACCACGACCTTGCGGCCGGCGATGAGGATGTTGGTCGCCCGCAGGATCCCGTCGAGGGTGCTCTGGCCGGTGCCGTAACGGTTGTCGAAGAGATGCTTGGTCTGCGCCTCGTTGACGGCGATGACGGGGAACCGCAGCATCCCGTCGGCCGCCATCGCGCGTAGGCGGATGACTCCGGTCGTCGTCTCCTCGGTCCCCGCGTGGATCTCGGCGACCTGCTCCGGACGCTCCGTATGAAGGAGGTTCACGAGGTCGCATCCGTCGTCCATCGTCAGCTGCGGATGGGTGTCGGCGACAGCGCGAAGGTGGGCGTAGTAGGTGTCGTTGTCCTCGCCACGCCGGGCGAACGTTGCGATGCCGTACTCGGCGACCAGCGCGGCCGCCACGTCGTCCTTGGTCGACAGCGGGTTGCTCGCCGCGAGGACCACGTCGGCGCCGCCGGCCTTGAGCGTGCGCATCAGGTTGGCCGTCTCGGTCGTGACGTGCAGGCACGCCCCGATGCGCAGCCCGTCGAGCGGCCGGTCGCGCTCGAACCGCTCGCGGATCAGGCGCAGGACGGGCATCTCGCGCTCGGCCCACTCGATCCGACGGACGCCTTCCGCAGCGAGCGCGAGATCGGTGACGTCGTGGGCGGGGGACGTGCTGGCGGTGGTCATCGGGCGTCGATCTCCTTGCGGTTGAACAGGCGCCGAAGCGGCGCGGCGATATCCGGCCAGGGCGACCCCAGCCGATGGATCAGCCGCTCCTCGAATCGGACGTGTTCGTGGTAGCCGAGACGGCGGTAGGCATTGAGCGCGGGCGGGTTGTCGGACCGGACGTTGAGCACGACCTGGTCGCAGGACCGCAGCAGCTCGGCGGTGACCGCCCCGGTGACGGCTGTCGCGAAGCCACGACCACGGTAATCCATATGGGTCAGGACGTTGCCAACGACGGCCAGGCGGGCGCCCGGGCTGACCACGTGGGTGCCGGCCGCAGCGACCAGCTGGCCGTTGATGCGGAGGCCGTAATAGACGCCGTCGGAGATCGCGGTCGACGGCAGCCAGGAGGCGAACCCGAGCTGGTAGAGCCGGTTCAGCTCCCCGATCTCGACCGGCAGGAGTCGCTGGACCGTCGCCGGGTATGGCCGGAAATGGGCGCGGTCGACCCACATCCGGACCATCGACGGACCATCGTCGATCCGGTAGGCGGTCTCGATGGCCGGAACGACCGAGGATGGCGCTGCGACGTAGGCCACGCGCGGGCGGATGAGGTCGTGGAGGATCGCGGCGATGCCCTCGTCACGGCCCATCACGAAGAGCGGCTGCGGGGTTGGGCCGCTGTATTCGAGGACCAGCGCGACAGGTTCCTCGTCCTCCCAGGCCATCCCCCAGCGGGTGCGCACGAACTCCCGCTCCTCGAGGTCGCAGATCGCGTAGGCGGCATACAGGCGGTCACGCTCCAGGTAGGCGCGGATCGCCGCCTTGTCCGTCGTCGACCTCGCGACGACCGCGCCACGTCGTCCGACCGCGACCGTCGCCATCAGTCGGCGACCCCGGCCGGCTCGACCAGATCGGCCGGCTCCGGCGGGCGGATGGCATGGAACCCGGGCATCGCCGCCCAGCGCGCGGCAGCACGCTCGGTGGCATCGCGCAGGCCCGACGCGAACGGGGCGAGGACGACGCCCTCCTCGGTGATGATCCCGGTGATGAGCTCGGCGGGGGTGACATCGAAGGCCGGGTTGCGGACCTCGGTCCCCGGCGGCGCCACCCGCACCCCGCGGAACTCGAGGACCTCCTCCGCCGGGCGCTCCTCGATCTCGATCGCCGAACCCTCTGCCGTCGCCAGGTCGACCGAGCTCGTCGGCGCGCAGACGTAGAACGGGATCCGGTGGCGGGCGGCCAGGACCGCGAGCGTGTAG
>DASYJV010000266.1:0-7068 GCA_035996105.1 Candidatus Limnocylindrales bacterium
GACGGTCGAGGACGTCCGGCGGGCTGCTGCCGCGGCGGCCGCCGCGCAACCGGCGTGGGCCGCGACGAGCTACCAGGAGCGCGCCCGGGTCATGCGCAAGGCGGCCGACATCTACGAGGCGCACCGCGAGGAGTTCGGGACCTGGACCCAGCGTGAGACCGGTGCCTCTCACAGCAAGATGCATCACGAATCGACCTTCGCCTACCAGGAGATCCTCAACGCCGCGACGCTGCCCTCGCAGCCGTACGGCTCGCTCATGCCGTCCGCCGTCAAGGGTCGGCTGTCGATGGTCCGCCGGGTCCCGGCCGGTGTCATCGGGGCGATCACGCCCTGGAACTCGCCGAGCGTGCTCGGCATGCGCGTCGTCGCGCCGGCCCTCGCGCTCGGCAATGCGGTCGTCCTCAAGCCCGATCCCCAGACCCCGGTTGTCGGTGGCGCCATGTTCGCCGCGGTCTTCGCCGAAGCGGGGCTCCCCGACGGGCTGCTCCAGATCGTCGTCGGCGGTGCCGATGTCGGCGAGGCGATCGTGACCGACCCCGAGATCGGCGTGGTCTCCTTCACCGGCTCGACCGCCGTGGGACGGCGCGTCGGCCAACTCGGCAGCGGGCTGCTCAAGAAGGTGTCGCTCGAGCTCGGGGGCAACAACGCGTTCATCGTGCTCGACGATGCGGACCTGGACGCAGCCGCGTCGGCCGGCGCCTTCGCCTCGTTCCAGTTCCAGGGCCAGGTCTGCTTCGCGGCCGGCCGCCACCTCGTCGAACGCCGGATCGCGGACCGCTACATCGGGATCCTGACCGAGAAGGCGAAGCGCCTGCGGCTGGGCGATCCATATCGCGAGGAGGTCCAGCTCGGACCGATCGTCAACGAAAAGCAGCTCGCCCGGGTCGACGACATCGTCCAGCGCTCGATCGCCGGGGGCGCGCGGCTCGCCGAGGGCGGGACCCACGAGGGTCTGTTCTATCGCCCGACCGTCCTGACCGAGGTCACGACCGACCTGCCGGCCTGGACCGACGAGATCTTCGGACCGGTCGCCCCGGTCATCACCTTCGATGGCGACGACGAGGCGGTCGCGCTCGCCAACGCGAGCTCGTACGGGCTGGTGGCCTCGATCTTCACCCGATCGATCCCGCGCGGTCTGGCCATCGCCGACCGGATGCGCACGGGGATGATCCATATCAACGACGGCACGCTCAATGATGAGGCGATCATCCCGTTCGGCGGGATGGGCGAATCCGGCAACGGCAGCCGGTATGGCGGCGAGGCGAGCCTCGACACGTTCACCGAGTGGCAGTGGGTCACGGTGCGCGACCAGCCCCCCACGTTCCCGTTCTGAGGCAAGCGAGATGGCGTCCATCACCGACGTGGCCAGGCTGGCGGGTGTCTCACCGGCGACCGTCTCGCGGGTCGTCTCGGCAGCGCCTTATGCCGTGAGCGATGCGACCCGCGCCCGAGTGCTTGAAGCCGCCGCCACGCTCGACTACGTCCCCAATGCCCTGGCCCGCGGGCTGCTCAAGAGCTACATCCCGGTCGTCGGGGTGATCGTCCACGACATCACCGACCCGTACTTCTCCGAGATCGTCCGTGGCGTGGAGGACGCGGCCACGCCGGGCGGCTTCCTGGTCATCACCTGCAGCTCGGACCGGAACGGTGCTCGCGAGAACGCGTACGTCCGCCTCCTCCGGTCGATGCGGGCCGCGACGATCATCTTTGCGGGCAGTGGTCTCGACGATCCGGTCGTCAACCACGAGATGGGCCGGCACGTCGCGGCGGTCCGCGACTACGGTGCCGCCGTCGTGCACCTCTCGCCGCACGCCTTCGGGGCGGCGGACATCGGAGTCGACAATGCCGGGGGCATCGCCAGCATGGTGGCCGAGCTCGTCCGCCTTGGTCACCGCCAGATCGCCTTCCTGGCCGGTCCGTCGCCGCTCTTCGTGGGCCGTGAGCGATTGGACGGCTATCGGCGGGGCCTCGCCGATGCGGCCATCCCGTTCGACGAGCGGCTGGTCGTGAGCACCGGGTTCAACCGCGAGGGTGGCGCGCTGGGGATCGATGCGCTGCTGGCCGGCACCGTGCCGTTCACCGCGGTCTGTGCCGCCAATGACCTGCTGGCGCTCGGGGCGTTGGAGCGGCTGGCCGAGCTCGGCGTGACGGTCCCGGACCAGGTCTCCGTCGCGGGCTTCGACGACATCCAGACTGCGGTCATGGCGACACCGCCGCTCTCGACCGTTCGACTGCCACTGCACGAGATCGGGCGCCGGGGCTTCGAATACGCCGAGCGACAGCTCGCCGGGGCGTCGGTGACCAGCGAGATGCTGCCGACGGAGCTCGTGATGCGGGGCTCGACGGCGCCGCCGCCGGCCTCGGCGTTGCCCGGCCCCGCCAAGCTGCGGGACGCGCCGGCAGGCGCGGCCTGATGGGCGGCGCGCTGGCAGGCCGGGTCGTGCTCGTCACCGGGAGCAGCCGCGGGATCGGTGCCGAGGTGGCCGTCAAGGCGGCGGCCGAGGGGGCGACGGTGGCCGTCCACTATCAGCACTCGGCGGACGCTGCCGCCCAGGTCGTCGAGCGTATCCGGAGCCTGGGCGTCGAGGGCGAGGCCTTCCGCGCCGACGTCGGCATCGGTCGCGAGGCGGAGGCGCTGATCGGCGCGGTCATCGACCGGTTCGGTCGCGTCGACGGCCTCGTCAACAACGCCGGGCGGACGCTGGTCGGCCCGTTCCTCGAGATCGAGCCGGCGCAATGGGACGAGGTCATCCGGACCGACCTCACCGCCGCCTTCCACACCAGCCGCGCGGTCCTGCCCTCGATGGTGGAGCGCGGCACCGGCTCGATCGTCAATATCGCCTCGCGGCTCGGCCAGATGGGGATCGCCGAGACGGCGGCGTACAGCGCAGCCAAGGCCGGCCTGCTCGGCCTGACCCGGGCGCTCGCGCGCGAGTTCGGCCCACTCGGGATCCGGGTCAACGCCGTGGCGCCCGGCGTCACGGTCACCGAGATGACGACCGACCTCGTCGATAGCGATGAGGGCCGGCGACGCCTGCGCGACATGCCCCTCGGGCGGTTCGGGCGGGCCGACGAGGTGGCCGACTCGGTCATCTTCCTGCTCTCGGACGCCTCGAGCCTGTTCCTCGGCCAGACCCTCAACCCGAACGCCGGGGGGTACATGCCGTGAGCAAGATCGTCGATGTTCGAGAGGCGGTCGGGCTGGTGCGGGATGGCAGCACGGTGGTGATCGGCGGGTCGGGCGCGGGCCATGCGCTGCCACAGCGCTTCATCGACGAGCTCGCCGCGGTCTTTGCCGCGGAGGGCCGCCCGCGCGACCTCACCACCGTTCGGGTCGTCGGCATCGGCGATTTCGCCGACCGTGGTTTTTCGCAGCTCGGGCTGCCCGGTCTCATGCGCCGGACGATCGGCAGCAACATCGGCAACGAGCCGCGGCTCGGGGCGCTCGTCGAGGCCAACGAGATCGAGTCGTACTCGTTCCCGCAGGGCGTCCTCTCGCAGCTGATGCGCGAGATCGCCGCCGGCCGACCGGGGCTGCTGACCCACGTCGGGCTGGGCACCTACGTCGACCCGCGGCAGACCGGTGGCAAGCAGAACGCCCGGACGACCGAGGATCTGGTCGAGGTGGTCACCATCCGCGACCGCGAATGGCTGCTGTTCCACGCCTTCCCGATCGACGTGGCCGTCATCCGCGGAACGACCGCCGACGAGGACGGCAACCTGACGATGGAGGGCGAGGCGGTCCAGGGCGAGATGCTGGCGATGGCCATGGCGGCGCGCAACAGCGGCGGCATCGTCATCGCCCAGGTCCGCCAGCTCGCCATGCGCGGCAGCCTCCGCCTGCGCGACGTCAAGGTGCCCGGTGCCCTGATCGACCACGTCTACGTGGATCCAGACCAATGGCAGACCTACATCACCCGGGATTCGCCGTACTACGCCGGCGCCCAGCGCCGTCCCGTCCGGCCCGAGCCGCCACTGCCGCTCGATGTCCGGAAGATCATCGCCCGCCGCTCGCTTCTGGAGTTCCCGGCCGGGGCGATCTGCAATCTCGGGTTCGGGATCAGCCAGCTCATCGGCCGGGTCGCCTGGGAGGAGGGCATCACCGACCAGCTCGTCCTGACCGTCGAGCAGGGCATCTTCGGCGGCGTGCCGGTGGCCGGCAACGAGGGCGGTGCCGGGTTCAACTACCAGGCGATGATCGACCAGCCGTACATGTTCGACTTCTACGACGGTGGCGGGCTCGACGTGGCGAGCCTCTCGTTCGCGGAGGTGGACGCCGAGGGCAACGTCAACGTCCACGCCTTCGAGGGCCGGGTCCGCGGGCCCGGTGGCTTCCCCAATATCAGCGCGCGTACCGCCAAGATCAACTTCGTCGGGACGCTGACCGCGCGCGGGCTCGAGATCGAGATCGACCATGGCGTCCGGATCGCCAGCGAGGGCAGCCTCGGCAAGTTCGTCCCCAAGGTGCGCGAGATCTCGTTCAACGGGCGCCTGGCGCGCGAACGCGGCCAACAGGTCCGCTACATCACCGAGCGCGCGGTCTTCGCCCTCGAACACGACGGCCTCGTGCTCATCGAGGTCGCGCCGGGCATCGATGTCGAGCGTGACGTCCTCGGCCGGATGGGCTTCCGGCCGCGCGTCGCCGACGACCTCAAGACCATGGACTCGCGGCTGTACGCGACCGGGCCGATGGGGCTCGCCGCGGGCTTCGGGAAGGCCCCGTGACGGGGCTGATAGTGCTCGAGCTCGGCCGGGTCGCGCGTCTCGAGCTCGTCGACCCGCCGCTCAACCTGGTCACCCGCGAGCTGCTCGAGGAGCTGGACGTGGCCATCGCGACCCTGGCTGCCGCATCGGCGGACGATGTCCGGGCGGTGGTCGTCAGCGGGCGAGGGGAGCGCGCGTTCTCCGCGGGCTCGCACGTCGGCGAGTTCGCGAGCCAGCGCGGCCCGGCCGGCCGGGAGCGGCACGAGCTCGAGTCCGGCGTCGGGCGACACCTGGCCGCGCTGCCGATGCCGACCATCGTCGCGATCGAGGGCAATGCGCTGGGTGGCGGGCTCGAGCTCGCCCTGTGCTGCGATATCCGGATCGCCTCCGAGCGTGCCCGGCTCGGGCTCCCGGAAGTCCGGCTTGCAGTCACCCCCGGCGCCGGGGGGACGCAGCGGCTGCCACGGGTCGTCGGCTCGGCCCGGGCCAGGGAGCTGATCCTGACCGGCCGTGTCCTGACCGCCAGCGAGGCGGAGCGGATCGGCCTCGTGCACGAGGTCGTCCCCGCGGGCGAGGCCCTCGCGCGGGCGATGGCCATCGGCGAGGAGATCGCGCTCCGTGGGCCGCTCGCCGTCCGCGAGGCCAAGCGATTGCTCGATCTCGCGAGCGAGGTGGAGCTCGACGCGGGCCTCGCCGCGGAGCTGGATGCATCGGAACGAGTCTTCGCCAGCGAGGACATGGTCGAGGGCGCAACGGCGTTCTTCGACAAGCGCGACCCGAACTATCACGGCCGATAGGCCGACCACATGGAGGTACCACGCACATGAGCGACGTCGGACGGTTCGCCGTCTTCCTGCCCTCGTACATCTGGGAGGGTGACGGACCGGAGCGCGCCCGCGGCATCAAGGTGTTCGCGCAGACGGTCGAGGATCTCGGGTTCGACGCGCTGTTCATCACCGACCACCTGCTGGCGGCCAAGCGGTTCTACTCGGTCTCGTTCCTCGAGCCCCTGACGGCGCTCGGGGTGGCCGCCGGGGTGACCGATCGCGTCCGTCTCGGCACGTCGATCCTGATCATGCCGCTGCGCAACCCGGTGATGCTGGCCAAGGAGCTCGCCACCCTCCAGTTCCTGTCCGAGAACCGCCTGATCCTCGGTGCCGGCGTGGGCTGGAACGAGGCGGAGTACGAGGCGGTCGGCGTCCACAAGTCCGAGCGCGGAAAGCGGACCGACGAGATCCTGGACATCATGATGCCGCTGCTGGACGGCGAGACGGTGACCTATCACGGTCGCTACTACTCGGTCGACGACCTGTTCATCGAGCCGACCGTGTCGCACCGCCCGGAGCTCTGGATCGGCGGCGGGTCGCAGCTGGCCGACCCGAAGTCACCGGACGTCCCCCGCTTCGTCGAGTCGGTCAAGGCGCGCGTGCTGCGCTCCGACGGCTGGATCCCGAGGCCGACCTGCCCCCCGGCCGAGATCGCCAGCGACTGGGTCGAGCTCCAGGCGTACTACCGCGAGCACGGTCGCGACCCCCGCGACTGCGTCGTCGCCCACGAGAACTTCCTGCACCTGGTCCTGACAAACGATCCGGTCAAGGCGCGCGAGGAGCAGCATCGGGCCTACCTCAAGGTGATGAGCTCCGAGCGTGGCGAGCGTTACCTCGAGTCGGTCTACCTGTTCGGGACCCCGGACGAGGTGATCGCCTCGATCCAGGCCCGGATCGATGCCGGTGTCGAGTACTTCATCCTCCACACCATGACCCCCGATCCCGCCCAGCTCCAGGACTGGGTCGACGTGATCATCCCCAACGTCACGTTCCCCGCCACCGCCGGCCCGGTCAGGCGCATGTCGCCCGCATTCCGGTGACCCGGCAGGTCGGTCTCATCGGCAAGCCGCTCAAGCGGCGGCACTCGCAGGTCATGCACGACGCCGCCTTCGATGCCGCCGGGATCGACGCGCGCTACATCCTGCTCGAACTGGACCCGGACGAGGTCGGGGAGGCCGTCCGCCAGACGCGTGGCCCCGACTGGCTCGGGCTCGGCGTGACGGCGCCGTACAAGCGGCTTGTTGGGGGGATGTGCGACGAGGTCGACGCCGACGCCCGGACGATCGGTGCCGTCAACAACGTGGCGCGGACCGACTCGGGGAGGCTCATCGGGTTCAACACGGACGCCCCCGGCTTTCAGGCCGGCGTGGAGCTGGCCATGGGTCGACCGCTCCAAGGGGCGGTCGTGGTCGTCGCCGGGGCCGGCGGCGCCGCTCACGCCGTCGTCTTCGCCTGTCTTCGCGCCGGCGCCCAGCGGGTGACGGTCGGCAACCGGACCGCGACATCGGCGGCGACGATGCTCGAGCGCTTCGCCGGG
>DASYJV010000267.1:0-3002 GCA_035996105.1 Candidatus Limnocylindrales bacterium
GCTCGTTTTGCCAGCGATTGGGGGCGGGCGATCGCAAGACCGCGAAGGCGATCCTTCGGACGATCTCCGGCGGACGGCAGCGCACGGGCGGACGCTGGACGGATCTGGCGGGCAAGGGAACGCTCGGGCTGACCCCCGACGAGGCGACGCTGGCCGCGTCCCGGGCGCGGACCGAGCGGACGAAACGGGCGGCCGCGACCCGTCGTGCCGCCGCACGGGCGTCCGCGGCCATTCGCGAGCCGTGAGCATCCTCCGACTCACCGGCGTGACCCGCGAGGTGGGCACCTTCGTCATCCTCGACGCGATCGATGCGTCGATCGCCCTTGGCGACCGGATCGGCCTGGTCGGACCCAACGGCGCGGGCAAGACGACGCTCCTCCGCCTGGCCGCGGGCCGTGACGAACCCGACAGCGGGGAGGTCCACCGCAAGCGCGGACTGACGCTTGGACTGCTTGCCCAGGAAGCGCATTTCGACGAGGCGTTCATGGCCTCGCCCGACCTGAGGACGGCGGTCCGCACCGGGGCCGCGCACCTCGATCGCATGGCCGAGACGCTGGCGGCGATGGAGCGCGACGGGCGGGTCACCGAGCACGCCTATGCCGAGCTCATCCATCGATACGACATCCTCGGCGGGTACACGCTCGATCAGCGCGTCGAGACCGCGCTGTCGGGACTCGGCTTCACCCGGCCCGAATGGTCGAAACCACCCTCCGCGCTCTCGGGCGGCGAGCAGACCCGGGCCTCGTTGGCGCGTCTGGTCATCGCCGACCCGGATCTGCTCCTGCTCGATGAGCCCACCAACCACCTCGACCTCGATGCGCTCGAGTGGCTCGAGGAGCATCTGCGACGACGCTCCGGTTCGCTGCTCGTCGCGTCACACGACCGCGCCTTCCTCGACGCCACGGTGGAACGGGTCTGGGAGCTGCGCGACCGTCGCCTGACGACGTTCCGCGGCGACTACAGCGCGTATCACCGGCAGCGTGTCGAGCGCGACGCGCGGGCCGTCAAGGACGTGGACACCCAGGCGGACCAGATCGCCCGCGAGAAGGAACTGATCCAGCGCTACCGGAGCCACCGGAAGTTCACCAAGCAGCACGAGCACGAGGCTCGGCTCGAGCGACTGGAGGCTGAACGGCGCGATGCGCCAAAGGCCGGTCGCAGGCTCGCGATCCCGACGGCCGCGCTGGTCGGTGTCGGGCCGTCGCGCAGTGGCGAGATCGTCGTCCGGGTCCAGGACCTGGCCGTCGGCTATCTCCCGGGGCGCGGCGCGATGACGCCCGACGGGTCGCCCGCCGTTGCGCCGAAGATCGTGGCGCGAGCGCCGTTCCTCGCCGCGCAACGTGGGGAGCGGATCGGGATCGTGGGACCCAACGGCGCGGGCAAGACGACGTTGTTGCGGACGATCGCCGGCGACCTGCCACCGCTCGACGGGACGATCACGTTCGGGAACGCGGTCCAGATCGGCTACCTCGCGCAACTGCGCAGCGCGGCGATCGCCGGCACGACCGTCCTCGACGCTCTGATCGAAGCGGTCCCGGTCACGGCCGGCGAGGCACGCGCGTACCTCGCCCGATTCCTGTTCCGTGGCGATGACGCGTTCAAGGAGGTCCGGCTGCTGTCGGGTGGCGAGCGATCGCGGCTCGAACTCGCCCTGCTCGGGATCCGATCGTCCAACCTGCTGCTGCTCGACGAACCGACGAACCACCTGGATATCCCGGCTCGCGAAGCGATCGAGGCGTTCATGGCGGAGTCGCCGGCGACCCTGCTGGTGGTGTCGCACGATCGGCGGCTGTTGGAGACGGTGTGCGAGAAGTTGTGGGTGGTTGGGGAGGGGTCGGCGGTGGCATTCGATGGCGGATATCGGGAGTGGCGGGCCGCGGTGGCTGGGGGCTGGACAGTGGCGGAGGCGTTGGAGACCCAACGGGCGCGGCTGCCCCGCCGGTCGGCCGGTCACCCGCTCCCCAGTCCCTACGGCGCTGCGCCTGACGGGACTGGTGCGCGTGCGCCCGGCCGCCCGTCGGGAGCGAGCACGACCCCACCACCGCCCGGCAAGAGAAGTGGTGGGAAGAAGGAAAAGCTCTCCAAGGAGGCGTATCGGCGGGCGAAGGCTTCGGCTGAGGGGGAGTTGACGCGGTTGGGGTTGCGCAAGAATCACCTGGAGCTGGCGATGGGCGATCCGGCGGTGCACGCGAATTTCGTGGAGATGCGGCGGGTGACGAGTGAGCTCGCCGATATCGATGTGGCGCTGGCGGCCGCCGAGGACGCCTGGCTCGATCTCGAAGAGCGCGCGCCGTGACGATTCGGATCGGGCTGACGGGTCCGATCGGGTGCGGGAAGTCGACGGTCGCCGGCTGGCTGGGGGAGCGGCCGGGGGTCATGGTCATCGACGCTGACCGGGTCGCGCGCGACGTGGTCGCGCCCGGGGGGCCGGCGCTCGACGAGGTCATCGAGCGGTTCGGGGACGCGCTTCGTCGTCCCGACGGCTCGCTGGATCGCGCGGCACTCGGACGCATCGTCTTCGCGGACCCGAACGCCCTGCGCGACCTCGAGGCGATCGTCCATCCCGCGGTTCGTCAGCGGATCCTCGCGGCCCTGGCCGAGGCGGCCGCGGACGGCGCCGACGCCGTCGTGGTCGAGGCGATCAAGCTCGTGGAGGGCGGCCTGGCCGAGCTCTGCGATGAGGTCTGGTTCGTCACCTGCGACCCGGGGGTCCAGCGTGATCGGTTGGTCGGTCGCGGTTCGTCACCGCCGGACGCGGATCAGCGGATCGCGGCCCAGGCCGGCATCGACGATCGCGGCCGGCCGGTCGCAACGCGGGTGATCGACTCGTCGGGTGGCGCGGATGCGACCCGGGGGCTCGTCGACGACGCATTCGCGGCGGTCATGATGCCCCGCTGACCGACAGAGCGGTCACCTGTCGTTCGTGAGCGCGCCGATAGGGAACGCGTGTTCGGTTCGTGCTCATACTGGTATAATCGTCGGGTATGCCGGACTTCAAACTC
>DASYJV010000268.1:0-8904 GCA_035996105.1 Candidatus Limnocylindrales bacterium
CCCGCGAGCGGGGCCGTCAGGGCCGACGAGGGAGACGACGCTGACATGAGCGAGTACCGCGAATTCACCGGCAAGTCGGTCGAAGAGGCTTTGAAGCTGGCCCGAGAGGCGTTCGGCGCTGACCTCAACGACCTCGACTTCGAGATCCTCACACCAGGCAGCCGCGGGGTGCTGGGGATGGGCGCAGAACCAGCACGGATCGTGGCGGCACCGCGCACGGCGCTCGGTGGGGCTGCGCCCAAGCGCGATGCCGCGGCGGCCGTTCCGCTGCCGACGCCGCCCGCCCGCCCACATGACGACCGCCCGCGTGACGACCGCCCGCCGCGTCGGGACGATCGACCCCGCGACGACCGCCCGCCGCGCCGGGACGATCGCCCGCGCGATGACCGACCCAGAGAGGACCGCCCGCCGCGCGACGACCGCCCGCGCGACGACCGACCCAGGGACGACCGCCCGCCGCGTGAGGATCGGCCCACCGCCGACCGCCCCCGCGAGGATCGACCCCGCGAGGATCGACCCCCGCGCCGAGACGACCGACCCCGCCGCGACGAGCGGGAACGGGCGCCGACACGCGGCGGCTCCGCCGACCTGTCGGCTTCCGAGGCCGCCGAGGTGGCGGCAGCTCGCGGCTCGCTGGCGGCGGAGCGCGCCGACCTCGAGGCCGCCGAGGCGTCGCCCGAGGCGCTTGCCGCCGGCAAGGCGATCCTGGAGAAGCTGATGGGCCATCTCGGGTTCGAGGTTCGCGTCGAGGTCGAGACCGGCGAGACGAGCCGGCTCAACGTGGTCGCCGACAGCGACGAGAAGGAGGCACTCGGCGCGCTCATCGGTCGCAAGGGCGAGCGGCTGTCGGCGCTCCAGCACCTCGTCAATCTCATGCTCTCGAAGGAGATGGGCGCCTGGACCCGCGTGCTCGTCGATGTCGAGGACTACCGGGGCCGGCGCGAGCGCCAGCTGCGTGAGCTCGCCGATCGCGCCGCCGCACGGGTCGTGGAGACCGGGAAGATGCTGCAGCTGGAGCCGATGTCCGCGCTCGAACGCCGCTGGATCCACCTCTCGCTGCGCGACCACGCCGGTGTGGCGACACAGTCGATCGGCGAGGAGCCGAACCGGCGGGTGGTCCTGGTCCCCCGCAGCGAGGTCTGACAGGCGTTCGCTGACAGGGATCGGGCTGGTCGGAAGGTAGCGGCCGGTCCGGCGCCATAGCGCCAAGGGCGCCGGATGACTCGTTGTGCCCCTCACCGGTTCGGTGGCTGGCACGACGCGCGATCAAGGTGTGGTGGTGGAGATGGGGGAGAGTCGAACTCCCCGTCCAGAACCCTTCGCCGGAGACCACTACGAGCGTGTCCGATGGTTTGTCGTCGACCGCCCGGACGGGCATCGGCACTCTGCCGGGCAGTCCAGTCACGTGCCCCTAGATCGGGCTTGACTCCGGACTACGCGACGCTTGTCCGGATCGCAGCCTCGCTGCATGACGCTTCCACTACCCGCGAGGCGGAGGCAGCTTCCACGCTCACTCTACTGCCTAAGCAGCGAGAGCGAGAGTCGACTGGCGGTTGCCAGGTACTTCTTTTTGCCACCTGATTAACGAGGCCCAGTGGCGTCCTCGGCTCGCGTTCCCCGGTAACCAGGCCCTGTCGAAACCACACATCCCCACAGGTCCGAGAACCGGCTCGGACCGGGGATGCTATCACGCCCCGTCCGTCCGGCCAAACGACGCGAGAACGGGCGATGCGTCGATGCATCTGTAATCCGGGCGAGCCTAGCGTTCCGCCATCGACGCCGAGGCTCTGGCGCCGACCGACCGAACGGAGCGTCGCGATGGACGAGGAGGAGCGCCAGGGGCCTGTCGACCGGCCGCTCCGTCGCGTCTGTCTCGTCGCCGGCTGCACATGCCAGGACGCCCGGATCATCTCGACGCGGCGGGCGGCGTTCTATGCGTCGCAGGCCCGGAAGCACGGCGAGACCGCCGATCGAGCGATCGCGCCGGACCCGGACTGGCAGACGCTGTTCTCCCCGCTTCGGGTGTTCGGACCGCTGGTGGCCCGTTCTGGGCCCCTCGACCCCTGACCAACGGGCCATCGCGGCGCGGGCGCGCACGCGGCTAAGATAGCCGTGGCCGAACCTCCTCGCGGAGGACGGGGGACCCACCGTCCCGGGGCGAATCGCGACGACTGCGACGGCGAACCCAGCGCCGAGCCCGACAGCTCACCTCGTAGGCCGGACGGGCCGCTTCGAGGTACTCCGTGTTCCGGCCGTCACTCCTCTCCACGACCTCTCATCAGCGTGCGGTCGGGCGCAACCTCGCGCTCGATCTCATCGCCTCGATCGGGGTCGGCGTCTCCGTGGCGCTCGTCACGACGCTCCTGCCGACGATCGCCCGACGGGGCGGCCTCGAGCCCATCGGACTGGCCGCACTCGCGGCGGCGCCGTTCATCGCCAACCTCCTGGGCGCCTTTGCCGGGAGGGTCGGGCCGCGCTCACGACGCCAGCTCGCCCTGATCCGCGCCGCCGGCTCCGGCTCGCTGCTCGTGCTCGCGTTCTTCGGGACGCCGCTCGTCATGATCGTCGTCTCGATCGTGTTCTGGCTGAGCCTCTCGCTGAGCGGCCCCTACTACCTCCGCCTGTGGGGCACGATGTACCCGACTCGGATCCTCGGCCGGGTCGTCGGGTTCCTCGGGTCCGGGCGCGCCGCGGCTGCGGCCCTGGCGGCGCTCGCGGGCGGCGTGCTCGCCGATCGGGTCGGCGGCGAGACAGCGGTCGCGCTGGCTGGGCTGGTTGGTCTCGTCTGCGCCGGGGCATATGCCGGGCTTCGATCGCCCGATGCGGTCCGTCCACCGAGCTTCTCCGCTCGTGACTCGTTTCGAGCCCTGCGCGAGCGGCCGGTCCTCTCGAAGATCGCCCTGGCGCAAGGGTTCTACGGCGGCGGCCTGATCGCCGCGACGCCGCTCTACGCCATCGTCAACGTCGATCGGCTGAACCTCTCCCTGGCCGACGTCGGCATCATCGGGATCCTGACCGCCGGTGCGACGACCCTGTCATTCCTGGTCTGGGGTGCCGTCTCCGACCGACACGGCCCGCTGGTGGCGATGCGTCTGGGCAGCGGGCTCGGACTCGCCGCGCTGGCCGCCTATGCGGTCGCCCCGGGGGTGGCCGTCCTGTGGGTCGCCGCGATCGCGGCCGGAGCCGGGAGCGCATCGATCGACGTCGGGATCGCATCCGTGGTCAGCGATCACACCCCGCTCGCCTCGCGGGCGGCCGCCATGGCGGGCTGGAACGCGATCACGGGCGCCCGCGGGATCGTGGCCGCGTTCACGATGAGCATCGCGCTCCAGCTCGGCTTCGTGAACGTGACGAGCGGCCTCCTGCTGTGCGCGGGCGTCTCGGCCGTCGGGGTCGTGCTGTATGCACGTGCCAGTGCCCGGCCGGTCCTCGACGCCGCCGCGGAGCTCTCGGGCGGCGCGACCGTAGTCCCGGCGTTGCGGACCGCCGTCACCCGCTGATCCGCCCGTGGAGGGCGTCGGCTATGCCCAGATGTCGCCGACGGTGAAGCCGTCCGGGAACGGGTCGGTCGGGTCCACCACATAGTCGGCGAACCCGGTGATCCAGGCCTGGCCGGTGATCGTCGGGACGATCGCCCGGTATGCACCGACGACGGTCTCCTCCAGCAGCTGACCGGTGAAGACCGTCCCGAGGATGCCTTCGTGCCGGAACATGTCACCGACGCGCAACTCGCCCCTGGCATGGAGGGTCGCCATCTTCGCCGAGGTCCCGGTCCCGCACGGCGAGCGGTCGATGGCGCCGGTCCAGGTCGCCGGCTTCGCCCAGTCGAGCGTCCCGGTCGAGACCGTCACGACGTTGCGTCGATCGTTCGCCGGGTCGTGCGCCGGCCCCGAAAGCTGGCCGATCGTGATCCCGGCAAACCCGGGCTGCTCAGGATGGATGACCGGTAGCTGCTCGTTGGCGGCCGCCTTGATCATCTCAGTGATGCGGACGATGTCGGCGCCCTCGTCGGGGAGGAGTCGGAGCCCGAATGGCTCGGCGTCGGCGATCACATAGAACATCCCGCCGTAGGCGACATCGACCGTTACGGTCCCGAGCTGTGGTACCTCGATGGGCGTCGCGATGTGGGTCGCGAAGGCGGGGACGTTTCGGAAGGTCACCCCGGTGACCTTGCCGGCCGCGCAGGTCGCCTGGACCCGGATCAGCCCGGCCGGTGCCTCGAGCGTGAGCTCCGTGACAGGCTCGGTCATCGGGAGCATCCCGGTCTCGAGCAGGACGGTCACGACGCACATCGTGTTCGTCCCGGACATCCCCGGGTACTCGACCTGCTCCATGATCACGTAGCCGGCGTCGGCCGCCGGGTTCGATGACGGCAGGACGATGTTGCAGTTGGCGGCCGGGTAGCCACGCGGCTCGCGCAGCATCCGCAGACGGAGGGTGTCGCGGTTGGCCTCGAGCCAGCGCATCGCCTCGTACATCGTCCCGCCGGGGACGCCCTCGAGACCGGCCACGATGACCCGCCCCGGTTCGCCGGCCGCATGCGCGTCGACCGCCCGGATCGTCTCGCCGAGTGTCAGTCGCCCGGGGATCACGGTCACGACGAGCCGTTACCGACCGCGCTGGACATCGGCCAGCTCCCGGGCCACGTCGCGTCGCGCGTCCCGGTCGGCGATGTCGCGGCGTCGATCATGGAGCTGCTTGCCGCGCGCCAGGCCCAGCTCGATCTTGGCCCGGCCCTTCTCGTTGATATACAGCCGCAGCGGGACGATCGTCTGACCCTTCGCCTTGGTCCTGCCAAGCAGTTCGTCGATCTCCGACCGATGCAGGAGCAGCTTGCGGGTCCGCTTGGGCTCGTGGTTGTAGCGGTTGCCGCCCTCGAACCTGGCGATATCGGCCCCGACCAGCCAGGCCTCGTCGTGCTCGATCCGCGCATACGAGCTCGACAAGTTCGCCTTGCCGGCGCGAAGCGACTTGATCTCCGTCCCGGTCAGCACGATGCCCGCCTCGAACGTCTCGTCGATGGTGAAGTCGTGGCGGGCTCTTCGGTTGAGTGCGACGGTCGTCTCGTCGCCCATGGGGGACTCCTCTGAACGCGCCGGACGCACGAACGCCGGCCCTATGCGGGCCGGCGTCCGAGTGCTTAGCCACCCACAGGGTGTCCGACTAAACGGCCATCTCCTGCGAGGTGGTGCAGCTAGTACCGTCTATCACTGCACATCACCTCCTTTCGTTCCCAGAAACCGTACTCGATGCGCTGAGCGAGCGCAAGAGCGAGCACCCAGGACCATCCGGGCGCGGGGAGCGCCGGTCCTCAGGCCGCCGCCTGACTTACCGGTCCCTCGTCGGCCGCGGCGCCGAGCACCTCGAGCGCCTTGTCCAGTGTCGGGTCCGTGCCGACCGGGACCGGGTTCGGCAGGGTCACCACGACATCCGGCGTCAGCCCGGCCTTGTGGATCCAGCGCTTGTTCGGTGTGAGCCAGCGCGCGATGGTGAGCTTGAACGCGCCCCCGTCGCCGGTGAGCTCCTCCCATTGCTGGACGGTCCCCTTGCCGAACGACTGCTGCCCGACGAGCGTCGCGCGCTTCGTGTCCTGGAGCGCGCCCGCGACGATCTCGCTGGCGGACGCGCTGCCGCCGTCGATGAGGACCACGACCCGCAGGTTCGACCCGGTCGCGACCCCATCGCCGAGCGCGGCAGTCGGGACCTGGGTCCCCGCCGCGTCCTGTTCCCAGAAGATCGGGCCCGAGGCGACGAACTGGCTGGCGATCTTCCTCGCCGCGGTCACGAAGCCGCCCGGGTCGCCGCGCAGGTCGAGGATCAGCTTCGTCCGGCCCGCGGCGAGATGTGCGGTGAGTGCCTTGACCGCCTCGTCGGCCGCGGCATCGGAGAACCCCGAGATCCCGATATAGCCGACCGAGCCCCCAGACAGCGTCCGGCTCTCGACCTCCTTCGACTGGACCACGTCCCGGGTGATGGCCAGCTGGATCGCGGCTGCGCCCGCGCGCCGGATGGCCAGCGTGACGACGGATCCCTTCGGTCCGCGGATCTTGTCGCGCGCCGCGCTGACCGTCAGCCCGTCGAGCGATGCCCCGTCGACCGTGACCACGATGTCGCCGGCCACGATCCCGGCCTTCTGGGCCGGCGACCCATCGAGTGCATTCGTGACGACCAGCTGGCAGGCACTGCCGAGCGGCGTGCAGCCCCGGGAGCCGTCGCTGGCCTGGCTCGCGATCTCGGCCCCGATCCCCTCGAACTGGCCGCTGATCCCCTGCAGGCTCTTTCGATACTCGTCCGAGGTGAGATATGCGGAGTAGGGATCGTCGAGCGAGGCGATCATGCCGCGGATGGCGCCCTGGATCAGCGTCGACCGGTCGACCGGCCCACCGGCATACCGATCGGTGATCGCCTGGTAGGTGTCCCAGAAGGGCTGGAAGGCCGTCGTGAGCGTGGTCGGCGTCCCGGGCTGGATGGCGGTCTGGCGCCCCAGCGTGTAGCCCGACATGAACAGCGCGGAGCCGGCCAGGACGGCCACCAGCGCCACTGAGATCGCGACGATGGGGATCCGGCGGGCGGGCTTGTCGCGCGACGCCGTCGGCGATGGGACGGATGCCGTCGGCTCGCTGACGGGGAGGCCGTCGGGCGTGCTCGGAGGCTGGTCGGCTGCCATGGCTGGTCCGTCCTGGTGCGGCGTCCGTGAGGGGCGACAAGAGGGTACAACGGCGCTCTCGAGGGAGCCTCCAGCGCCCTGTGCCGCGCTGCCGGATCACGGAGCATCACCGCCCGCGACGCGGTAGTGTCCCACTCATGAAGCTCGCGATCATCGGTGCTGGTGGGTTCAGGACGCCGGTCATCTATCGGGCGATCGCGGCCGGCGGGACGACGACGAAGTACGACGACCTCGCCCTGTATGACATCGACCCCGCTCGACTCGAGCGGATCGGGTCGGTCCTGCAGGGCATCGACGAGCGCGTCGGCGGGTCGCTGCGCCATCGCATGACGACGAACCTCGAGGAGGCGGTCGACGGGGCCGACGTGATCTATTGCGCGGTCCGTGTCGGCGGCATCGCGGGCCGGCTGGTCGACGAGACCATCGCGATCGAGGCAGGCATCATCGGCCAGGAGACCGCCGGGGCCGGCGGGCTCGCGTTCGCGCTGCGGACCGTCCCGGTCGTCACCGAGATCGCCCGGGTCGTCGCGCGCCGCGCCCCGAACGCGCTGTTCATCAATTTCACGAACCCGGTCGGCCTGGTCACGGAGGCGCTTCGCCGCGTCCTCGGGGATCGGGTCATCGGGATCTGCGATGCGCCGGAGGATCTCTGCCGCCGGGTGGCGCGCGCCCTCGGGCGCCGCCCCGAGGACCTGTGGTTCGACTACTTCGGGATCAATCACCTCGGCTGGCTGCGCGGGGTCCTGCACCAGAACGTCGATCTCCTGCCGGGCCTCCTCGACGATCCGGCGCGGCTGGAGTCCATCGAAGAGGGCCGGCTCTTCGGGGCGCCCTGGATCCAGTCCGTCGGGATGGTCCCCAACGAGTACCTGTACTACTACTACCACCAGCGCGAGGCGTTCGAGGCGATGCGCGCCGGGCATGTCCGCGCCGCCTACCTTGCCGACCAGCAGGCCGCGTTCTATCGGGCGTCGCAGCCGCCGGGCGATGCGGTCGACACCTGGCAGAAGGCGCTGTCCGAGCGCGAGGCGAGCTATATGGACGAGGCATGGGAAGGCCGCGAGGCGCTCCACGACGAGGTCGTCGTGGGCCGCGAGCCGGGCGGCTATGGCGGACTCGCCCTCGGCCTGGTCGACGCGCTCAATGCCGACGGCAGTATCGTCCGCATCCTGAACGTCGCGAACCGCTCCAGCCTGCCATTCCTCGACCCGGACGCCATCGTCGAGGTCCCGTCCGTCGTCTCGCGCGGCGGGATCGTGCCGGTCGCCATCGGCTCGGTCCCGATCGAGGCCCAGGCACTCATCCTCGAGGTCCGGGCCGCGGAACGGGCCGCGATCGACGCCGCGCTGTCGGGCTCCCGGAAGCTTGCGATCAAGGCGATGGCCATCCACCCGCTGGTTCGATCGGTGGGCGTGGCGACCCGTGTCGTCGACGGGTACATCGCGGCTCACCCCGAGCTCAAGGCCAGCCTTCGATGACCATCGATGTGGCCTGTGTCGGCCAGCCGTTCCTCGACCTCATCTTCCGCGGCCTCCCGGCCCTGCCGCGGCCCGGGGAGGAGGTGCTCGCCCGCGAGCTGGTGATCGTCCCGGGCGCGATCGCCAACGTGGCCTATGCGCTGGGGCGTCTCGGGCTCAGTTCGGTCGTCTGTGCCCCGATCGGTGGCGACCCGGCCGGGAGGCTCCTGCAGGAACTGATGGCCGAGGCGGGCGTCTCGTGGCTGGGACGCCCGGCCGACTCGACCCCCGTCTCGGTGGCGCTGCCGGCGCATGGCGATCGGTCCTTCGTCACGGTCAGCCCGCCGTCGACCGTCGACCTCGGGGCGCTGGCGGAGCTCCGGCCGCGCGCCGTCGTCGTCGACCTGCCGGCGGTGGGCCAGCTGCCGCCGGGCCTGTCCATCTACGCGGTCGTGGGAGACCCGGAGGTGCGCATGCTCAGCGGCGATCTTCCGCGGTCACTGGAGGCGCTCGCGTCGGTTCGCGCCCTGATCCTCAACGAGCGGGAGGGCTGCGCGCTGGCCGGGACCGACGATCCGGAAGAGGCCGCTCGCCGGCTGGCTGCGTTCGGGACGACCGTCGTGGTGACCTGTTCCCAGGCGGGCGCCGTCGCCGTCGACACCGACGGCGTCGTCTATCGCGCGGGTGCACCGTCGGTCGACGTCGATGATCCGACCGGAGCAGGTGACCTGTTCATCGCGGCCTATGTCTGGGCCGACCTTGACGGACGACGGTTCGAGG
>DASYJV010000269.1:0-1861 GCA_035996105.1 Candidatus Limnocylindrales bacterium
GAGGACGATCACCGCGACGACGTTCTGCATCGCGCTGATCGCGGCCCAGAGTAGACCGTCGAACGGGATCGACAGGACGGTCTGGATGATCCCGCCGGTGACGATATTGGCGGTCCCGATGGTCAGCAGGATGAAGCCCCAGAAGATGCCGGCGTGCATCAGCCCTGCGCGAGGATCCTTGAACATCTTCGTCTGGATGAAGGCGTATTCGACCAGTCCGACGACGCGGGCCGGGACGTTCGCGAACGGGTGCGAGGGGCGTGCGACCGCGAAGACACGCAGATGGCGGGCCATCGCCAGCACGAAGAAGGCGGCCGCGCCCCAGAACACGATGAAGACGAGCGGATAGGCCGGGACGTGGGCGAACGTCGGGAACATCGGCGCGGTCTCAGCCTCCCTCTGGCGTGATCGCGTGATCGTACGGGCCGGCGAGGGTGTCGAGGGCGTGGTCCAGCACGCTGGCGATGGCGTCGATCGACTCGATCGCCCCCTTCGGGCTGCCCGGGAGGTTGACGATGAGGCTGCGACCGTGCACGCCGACCACCCCGCGAGACAGATCGGCAAAGGGCGTCGTCGCGCGCCCGACCGCGCGCATCGCCTCGGCCAGACCGGGGACCTCATAGTCGATGACGGCCTGCGTCGCCTGCGGCGTCACGTCCCGTGGCGTGAGGCCGGTCCCCCCGCTCGTCACCACCAGCGGATGTCGCGCCGCACCGGCGACCAGCGCCGCCTCGATCGCCGCGCGCTCGTCGGGGATGACCAGCCGCTCCACGCGGAACCCGAGAGCCTCGAGCCGGTCGGCGACCAGCTGGCCGGACGCATCCTCCCGCATGCCTGCCGCGGCGCCATCGCTGGCCGTGATCACGAGCGCGGTCCGCGCGGGACGATCGTTCACCGCCCGTTCACCCGCTGCCCTTGCGCTTCGATCCCACCCGCCCCGCGACGCGCGCCCCCGGCCGCGGGCGTGGCGGCGGTGCGTCGGCCGGCGAAGGCTGTCGCAGCCACGTACCGCTGGCGCCGCCGCTCTTCGAGACGAGCCGGACGCCGCGGATCTCGACCCCGCGCTCCACGCCTTTGACCATGTCGTAGATCGTCAGGGCCGCCACCGACGCCGCGGTCATCGCCTCCATCTCGACGCCGGTCTGACCCGTCGTCGCCGCCTCCGCGCGGATCCGCAGGACGCCGGCCGCGCGATCCGGGGTGATCGCCACTACCAGGTCGGTCAGCGCGAGTGGATGACACAGCGGGATGAGCTCGCTGGTCCGTTTGCCACCCATGACCCCGGCCAGCTCGGCGACGCCGAGCACGTCGCCCTTCGTCCCGCCGCCATCGATGACCAGGCTCATCGTCTCCGGCGAGACCGCCACCGCGGCCTCGGCGACGGCCCGCCTCGCGGTGACCGGCTTGGCCGACACGTCGACCATCCGGGGTCGGCCGGCGCGGTCCATATGGGAGAGCCGACGCCGTTCGGCACGTGGCTGCGGTCTCGATTCCATGTGATCCTCCCTATCCGCGGTCCAGCCACCAGATCGCGACCTCGGCGCCGGCCGGCATCGTATCGTCGGCTTCGGGGATGACGGCGAGCGCGTCGGCGACGGCGAGCGCCGAGATGATATGACTCCCCTGCCCGCCTGCCAGGTGGACCCGGACCCGGCCATGGTCGTCCCGGACCGGCGAGCCGTCGTCACCGCGCATGGCGGCCACCCGGAGGAAGGCACGTCGTCCGTGGCTCTTGGTCACGGCCTCGCCAAGGACCGCGCGATCGACCGGCCTGGTCAGGTCGTGGCGTCCGGCAAGCTGTCGCAGAGCGGGACGGAGGAACAGCTCGAAGGTGACGGCGACCGAGACAGGATTCCCAGGG
>DASYJV010000270.1:0-2678 GCA_035996105.1 Candidatus Limnocylindrales bacterium
GCGTAGGCGGCGATCCGGTGGCCGCAGTCGATCGCGATGCCCCACGGCAGCGTCGTCGGCGGACCGTACAGCTCCTGGTTGAAGAAGTTGCCCCAGCGGGCGATCGCCTGCATGGTGAAGAGGCCGGGCGCCACGATGTCCGTCCAGCGCAGGAACGGGATCCCCTTGTAGCGGGCATACAGGAAGACCGCGATCGTCCCGGTCACGATCCCGCCATACACGCCCAGGCCGGAGTACGGCGGCAGGACGATCCTGATCGGGTCGTCCTTGTAGAGCGCCCACTGGTCGATGACGTGATACGCGCGTCCGCCGATGAGCGCTGCGATGGCGACGATGACCATCCCGTTGCCGAGGACGTCCGGGTCCTCGCCGGCCAGCCTCGCGAGGCGGACCATCACCAGGTAAGCGACCGCCAGACCGAGCGCATATCCGATCCCGTACCAGTAGACGGGGATCGGACCGAGCTGGATCGCGATGGGATCCGGGGTCCAGTCGAACATCCGCGGAAGTGTAACGGCGAGGCTCCCTATACTTCCCGCGGGTGAATGCCGAGTTCAACGTCTGGCTGCTCATCGTCGGGCTCGTGCTGGGAGCCGGACTGGTCTGGCTCGTCATCATGGACTCGCGGCGACGCGAGTCGGAGATCGACGCGACCGAGCGCCCACGCGAGGCTGCATGGCTGTCCGAAGCGCTTCGCGAGGAAGGCTACGAGGTCAGCCCGGACGCCGCGGAGCGCCTGCTGATCCTCCACCACGCCTATCTCGGGGCGCCGCCACCGGACGATGTCACTGATCCTGTCGACGTGGAGGAGCTGCCCGCCGACTGAACGGCACGGGCCTCGTCGTCGAGCGTCAGAGCCGCCCGAGCAGGACCGGGGCGGTGTCGATCGCCGGACCCGATACGCCGACCAGCGAGACGCCGAATGTCGCCCCGCTGGCCAGTCCCGCGACCGCCGGCGCGGGCCCGACCCAGTAGGCGAGATCCTTGCTGAAGAACATCTTCCCGACCCGATGGCGGACCCCGTTGACTTCGACCCAGCAGCGGAACTCGAGGCCCTGCGCCGGCGGGGTCAGACCGGTGGCGACGACCACGAGCTCGGCGGTCGACGGCGAATAGGCCAGGCTCCCGGCGAGCTTCGGATCGGCCACGCCCGTCAGGGCGATATGGAGGGCGTCGGGCTGGGAGGTGACCGTCAGGGTCGCGGTCGTCACCTCCTCGAGCGCGGCGATGGACTCGGCCTGACTCGCGAGCTGGCCGTCGACGCGGGCGCCGATGAGGAGCCAGGTGGCGATCACGGACAGGACGACCGCCGCCGCGACGCTGGCCGCCCAGCCGAGGACGGGGACCAGGCGGCGGCCTCGAGCAGGCGCTCTGGCGAGAATCGCCGGCCCCTGGTCGCCGTCCGGAAGCGCGGGCACTGACGGCCCGGCCGCCGGCTGCGGCGCCCCGACGGCCCTGGTCAACGGTCGCTGGACCCCTTCGGCGCGGATCGCGGCGAGCGTGCGCTCCTTGAGCTCCGGCGGAGGGAGGGACCGCGCGGTCGAGCGGATCAGGGTGGCGGCGCGCTGCAGTCGGCTCGCCTCGTCGGCACACGACGGGCAGCCGGCAAGGTGGGCGGCGACGGCCTGGGCCGCGGCGGTGTCGCCCGCCATCAACCGTTCGAGACCACCGGGCTCGACGGCTGCCAGTTCCATCGCTTCGCGCGTCGCTTCGTGATCCATCGTGTCCTTATCGATCTTCGCCGGTGGGTACCGGCACGACATCGAGACCGGCCGCCGGGCCGAACTCGGTTCCAAGGTCCTCGCGCAGGCGCAGGAGCGCCCGTCGCGTCCGAGTCTTGACCGTCCCCAGCGGCCATCCGAGGCGTTCCGCGATCTCGGACTGGGAGAGCTCCTCCTGGTACGCCAGGAGGATCACCGTCCGCTCGTCACCCGGGATCGACTGGAGCGCGGTGACGATCGCCTCGTGCAGTCCGACGGCGTCGAAGGCGGACTCCGGGCTGACCGGAGGGCTGGCAGCGGCGACGACCGCATGGCCGACGAGCAATCGCTCGAGCGCCCGGCCCGGGTCCTCGTCCGTGTCCGCCGTGAATGCCACGAGGGACGGCCGGCGACCCGCGGCACGGAGCCGATCGATCGCCCGGTTGCGGGCGATGGCATGCAGCCAAGCCGACAGGGATCCGGCGGCCGCGTCGTACGACTCAGCCCGGTTCCACAGCGCCAGGAATGTCTCCTGCACGACCTCCTCGGCGGTCCCTCGGTCCGATGTCAGCCGGTACGCGGCGGCGAAGATCGCCGACGCATGACGGTCATAGAGCGACTCGAGCGCCGCCTCGGATCCCGCCGCCATGCGAAGCACGAGGGCGGCGTCATCGGTGGGACGCCCTTGTCCGTTCATCTACCGGTACGCCACGACTGAGTGACCGGTTTTCGACGCAGGCGTCGCCAGCTCGCCGTCCATCGCTCAGGCGCCCGTCGTGACGCCGACGAGGGTCCCGATGACATAGGTCACGGCCGCGGCTGCGAGCCCGATCCCGAGCTGGCGCGCTCCCGAGAACAGGAACCCGCGGCCGGTCAGGAGACTGACCCCGGCACCGACCGCGAAGAGCGCGACCAGGCTCAGGCCGAGGCTGACACCCAGAACGAGCATCCCGCCACCGAACAGGTACGGGAGCACGG
>DASYJV010000271.1:0-8869 GCA_035996105.1 Candidatus Limnocylindrales bacterium
CGATCGGGCGTTCCGCGATCCATCGACCGTCGAGCGGACGGTCGGCGAGGTGATGGATCCGCCGCTCCCGATCGTCGACATCGAGACGACCCTCGACCGTGCGTTCGCCCTCTTGTCGGGTGGGGCGTCGGCGGTCATCGCGACCCGTGCCGACCGACCCATCGGCGTGCTGACCAAGCTCGACGTCCTCGAGTACCTCGCCCACCGACCCGACGCGCTCGGCTGACGTCCAGCCGCTCGTGGCGATCGCCGTCCCGCCGATCCCGACGCCCCGCTTCGAGCTCGTCTCGATGTCGCTGGCGTTCATGGAGCGCCTGCTCGCGGGCGACGTCGAGGGCGCCGGACAGGAGATCGGGGCGAGCGTGCCGCACGACCTGCGCGAGAACCTCGATGACTTCCTCCGGTTCCGGATCGCCGATCTCTCGGTCGACCCGTCGGCCCAGCCGTGGCTAGGCCGGGCGATCGTCCACACCGACCCCGATGGCGCGCGTTGGGTCATCGGGACGTGCGGCTTCCACGCCCAGCCCGGACCCGACGGCCGCGTGGAGGTCGGCTACAGCATCCAGCCACAATGGCGTCGCCAGGGCGTGGCCACCGAGGCCGTCCACGCGCTCTTCGACTGGGCCCGCGCCCAGGGCGTCGAGCGGTTCCGGGCCTCTGCCTCGCCGGACAATGTCGGGTCGCTCGCGATCATCACGGCCCTCGGGTTCCACCAGGCCGGCGTCCAGATCGACGACATCGATGGCAAGGAGCTCGTCTTCGAGCTCGACGGGTGGCCGCCCGGCGGCTGAACGCGCGGCTACCATGACCCGACGATGTCCGACCACGAGCCGACCGCAGCGACCGGATCCGGGATCGTCCCCGAGCTTGCCTTCGGGACGCTGGCGGTCCATGCGGGCGCCGAGCCCGACGAGCTGACCGGCGCCGTCTCACCGCCGATCTATCAAACCTCGACATACGCCCAGGATGGTGTCGGCAGGCCTCGGCGTGGCTACGAATACGCGCGCTCGCAGAACCCGACCCGCGAGCGACTCGAGCGGGCGATCGCGATCCTCGAGGGTGGGACGGACGGGATCGCCTTCGCCTCGGGTTCGGCGGCCACGGCGGCGATCGCGGAGCTGGCGGGCCCCGGCGACGAGATCATCGTCGGCGACGACGTCTACGGCGGGACCTACCGCTATCTCGAGCGCGTTCGACGCGGCGCGGGCGTGGATGCGCGCTATGTCGACCTCTCGTCGGGACAGGACGCCCTGTGGGAGGCGCTCTCCGAACGGACCCGGCTCGTCTGGTTCGAGACGCCCTCGAACCCGCATCTCAAGGTGGTCGACATCGAGGCGACCGTCGCGACCGTCGCCCGGCGCGCGACCGAGGGTGGCCGGCGGCCGCTCGTCGTCGTCGACAACACGTTCGCTTCGCCGGCGCTCCAGCGACCCCTCCGTTCCGGGGCGGACATCGTCTTCCACTCCGCGACGAAGTACCTGGCCGGTCATTCCGACACGATCCTGGGTGTCGTGGCGACCTCCGACCCGGCGGTCGCCGAGCGCCTGCGGTTCCTGCAGAACGCGATGGGCGGCGTCCCCGGGCCGCTCGACTGTTTCCTCGTCCTGCGTGGGCTGCGGACGCTCCACCTGCGCATGGAGCGACACAGCCGGAACGCCGCAGCGGTGGCCACCTTCCTCGACAGTCGCCCGGATGTCGCGGTCGTCCATTACCCCGCGATGGGCGGGATGGTCTCGTTCATCCCGGCGGCGGGCGGGCGGCACGGTCGAGCCGCCGCCGAACGCGCCATCAGGATCGCGGAGGGGACGCGGCTGTTCACGCTCGCCGAGTCGCTCGGCGGCGTCGAATCGCTGATCGAGCTCCCGGCGGCCATGACCCACATGTCCGTGGCCGGCTCGCCGCTCGAGGTCACGCCGGCGCTCATCCGGCTGTCGGTCGGGATCGAGGACATCGACGACCTGATCGCCGATCTCGGTCGTGCGCTCGACGCCGCCTGATCGAACCCTCAGCCGCCGGCCATCGCCGGGAGGAGGACGAGCGTGTCGCCGTCGCCGACCGGCGTGTCGAGGTCCTGGAGATGTCGGACATCGGTGTCGTTGAGGAAGGCGTTGACGAACCGGTTCAGGTCGCCATCGGGCGCGAGCAGCTGCGACGCGAGCGCCGGGTGGAGCGCCACTAGGCCGGTCACGACCTGGCGGACGGTCCCACCGGGGACCTCGACCTGCTTCGCGCCGGCGGTCGACGCGCGGAGGGTCGGCGGGATCCGGACGATGCTCATGACTCGCTGCCCAGCCATCGTTCGAACGCGGCGAGGCTCGGGCGGATGGCCGGGGCCAGACCGGGCTGGCCCGGCCGAGCCACCCCGTCGCCATCCCCGAGCGACCGGGCATCGGGGGTCTTGAGCCCGTTCCCGGTCAGCAACGCGACGACCTCGTCGCCGGCGCGGATCACGCCCCGACGACGCGCCGCGGCCGCAGCGGCCAGGGTGACGCCGCCGGCCGTTTCGGGGTAGATGCCCTCGAGACGAGCGACGTCGCGGATGGCCGCGGCGGTCACGGTGTCGTCGATCGCCTCGATCGACCCACCGCTCTCGTTGGCAAGCTCGACCGCGTAGCGCCCATCGGCCGGGTTGCCGATCGCGAGCGAGCGAACGATGGTGTCCGGCGTCCGGACCGGGACGATGCGGTCGGTTCCCGCCGTCCAGGCCGTCGCCACCGGGGCGCAGCCCGCCGCCTGGCCGCCGACGAAGCGGATCGGCCGTCGCTCGATCAGCCCGAGCTCCGCGAGCTCTTCGAAGCCGCGGGCGACGCGGGTGAACATCGCCCCGGACGCGACCGGCGCGACGACGACGTCGGGCGACCGCCAGCCGAGCGACTCGGCGATCTCGTACGCGAGCGTCTTGGAGCCCTCGGCGTAGAACGGCCGCAGATTGATGTTGACGAAGCCCCAGCCGGTCTCGTCGGCGACTTCGAGGCAGAGCCGGTTGACGTCGTCGTAGGTGCCCTCGATGGGGACCACCGTCGCGCCGTAGGCCAGCGCGTGATCGACCTTCGCGGGCTCGAGATCGGCCGGGATGAACACGTAGGACGGCAGCCCGAGAGCGGCGGCCGCCGCCGCGGTCGCGCCGGCCAGGTTGCCCGTGGACGCACAGGCCAGCGCCTCGACACCGAACTCGACCGCGCGCGCCGCCGCCACCGCGACCGCCCGATCCTTGAAGCTGAGCGTCGGGTTTCGGGTGTCGTCCTTGATGAGGAGCTGCTCGAGGCCGAGCTGCGCCGCGAGCCGATCCGCCGAGAGGAGCGGCGTCGAGCCGACCGGGAGTCCACGCTCGGGCACCGCATCGACCGGGAGGAGCTCGGCATAGCGCCAGATGCCCGGGGCGCGTGCCCGGATCGACTCGCGCGTCAGCGTCGCGCCGATCACGCCATAGTCGTAGGCGACCTCGAGCGGCCCGAAACAACTCGAACAGACATAGGACAGGCCGATCGGCTGGGCGGCACCGCAGTTCCGACAGCGCAGGCCGATGATGCGCTCGGTTCGTGCGGTCGGGGCGGGAACGGTCTCGATGGCCATGGTCATTCTCCGGGAGGCTGGGAGTGCCTCGGGACCGGCAGAACGGGCGACCGCCTTGGACGGGAAAGGGGGTCTCCGAAGGGGAGTTCCCTTATCGTGCAGGAAGACCTGCCCGGACTTGGCACCTTGCCGATGCGTCGGTAGGTTGTCGTGGCTTCAACGGGCCGGTCCCTCTGCCACTCTTGATAAGAGCTCTTCGGTTGTCCGCGGATGCTACCAGACGACGCCACTGCCGCCAAGGGCCTCCCAGGAGCACCCCGGTGCCCGCCTACTCGGGCGCCCAGGCGTAGCGGACGTCGGGCTCACCTTCCTGGTTGCCGGAGCCGTCCCCGAATGCGACCGCTCGAAAGCCGTGCCGCTCGTAGAAACGACGGGCCGGCCCATTGACCTGGAAGGCGAACAGCGCGAGGCCGATCGGTCGGCGGGTCTTGGCGAGCACGATGAAGCGGTCACCCAGCCCTTCCCCGCGTGCCTCGGGGAGCAGGTAGAGCTGCTCGATCATCGTGGCGTCGAGGACCAGCATGCCGACCACCTGCCGATCGGGCGTCTCGGCCAGCCACGTCTCGCGGTCCGGATCCGGGAGCACGGTCGTGGCGAACCAGTCACGGACCTCGTCGTCGGTGTGGGCCAGGCGGATCGTCGGGAGCGCGGCGTGGAACGAGCGGAGATAGACCTCGGCGATCGCCGCGGCATCGTCCCGGCTCGCCCGTCTGATGATCGGTGGCATGGCATGAGGATGATGCCAAAGCCGCGAAGGTTGCGAGGGGACTGGGGTCCGCAACCGTCGCGCAACGTGCTAGCATCGCCCCCAACACGACTGCGGAAGCCGACTCCTGCGTCCCACGACGCATCAAGCGCGGCCGGTCGATCAGACCGTGATCGTCTGCCACCAGGAGTCGTCCGCCATGGCCATCACCGCGCCGACCACGCGCCCCGCGCTGGGACGCTCCATGCGAAGGAACCTGCCGACGGCCGAGCTGTACGAGGCGGCCGTCCGGGCTGGCGAGGGTCTGCTGGCCGCCGACGGCCCGCTCGTCGTGCGGACCGGCAAGCACACCGGACGCTCACCGCAGGACAAGTTCATCGTCGACGAGCCGGCGAGCCACGACCGGGTCTGGTGGGGTCCCGTCAACCGGCCGATCTCGGAGGCGCACTACGCGCGTCTCCGCGCGCGGCTCGTCAGCTACTGCGCCGACCACGACCTGTATGCCCAGGACTGCTTCATCGGCGCGGCGCCGGCCCATCGCCGCTCGCTGCGGGTCTACACGGAGACGGCGTGGGCCAGCATCTTCGCCCGGAACCTCTTCCGCCGGCCGACGACCGACGACCTGGAACGGTTCGTCCCGAACTTCACGATCATCTGTGTCCCCTCGTTCCAGGCGGATCCCGGGACCGAAGGGACCCGGACCGGGACGGCGATCCTGGTCAACCTGCGACGCCTTGAGGTCATCATCGTCGGCACCGAGTACGCCGGGGAGATCAAGAAGAGCGCGTTCACGGTCATGAACTACCTCATGCCCGACGAGGGCATCCTGCCGATGCACGCGGCCATCAATGTCGGTCAGGACGGTGACCCCGCGGTCTTCTTCGGGCTCTCCGGGACGGGCAAGACGACGCTCTCCGCCGATCCGCTGCGGAGCCTGGTCGGTGACGACGAGCATGGCTGGGGCGAGGGCATCACCTTCAACTTCGAGGGTGGCTGCTACGCCAAGACCATCCGCCTCTCGCCGATGTACGAGCCGGACATCTTCCAGACCACGCGTCGCTTCGGGACGGTCCTCGAGAACGTCGATCTCGATCCGCGGACGCGGGAGCTCGACCTGGACTCGGAGCGGTTCACCGAGAATACCCGCGGCGCCTACCCGCTCGACTTCATCGGCAACGCCGACGAGACCGGGATCGCCGGCGAGCCGCGCACGGTCATCTTCCTCACCGCCGACGCGTTCGGGGTGATGCCGCCCATCTCGAAGCTCACCCGGGAGCAGGCTGCCTACCATTTCATCAGCGGCTATACGGCCAAGCTGGCCGGCACCGAAGTCGGGGTCAAGGCGCCAAGCGCGACCTTCTCGGCCTGTTTCGGTGCCCCGTTCATGCCCCGTCATCCGGGCGAATACGCGGCGATGCTGGTCGAGCGGCTTGCCCAGCGCGACGTCCCGGTCTGGCTGATCAATACGGGCTGGACGGGCGGGCCATACGGGGTGGGGGAACGGATGAACATCGCGCACACGCGGGCCATGGTCCGGGCCGCGCTGGGTGGCGCCCTGGCCGGGATCCCGACCCGGCTCGATCCTCATTTCGGCGTCGCCGTGCCGACCAGCTGTCCGGACGTCCCGGAGGCCTACCTCGATCCACGATCGACCTGGGCGGATCCGGAGGCGTATGACCGCGCGGCGGCCAGGCTGACCGCCATGTTCCGAGACAATTTCGCCGCCTACGCCGACGGCGTCGATCCCTCGATCGCGACGGCAGGGCCCAGCGCCGCAGGCTGAGTGCCGGACCGCATCGACCTACAATGGCGACCGCGTCGCAGCGACCGAAAGGAGCTTCCTCCCGCATGCCCCGACACAAGGTCACCGTCATCGGCGCCGGCAACGTCGGCGCCACGACCGCACAGCGGATCGCCGAGGCCGGCCTCGCGGACGTCGTGCTGGTCGACATCGTCGAGGGCCTCCCGCAGGGCAAGGGTCTCGATCTCGCCGAGGCCGCACCGGTCGTCGGCCACGACGCCCGGATCATCGGCACCAACGACTATGCCGACACCGCGGGTTCGGACATCGTGGTGGTGACCTCCGGGCTCGCGCGCCAGCCGGGGATGAGTCGCGACGATCTGCTGGCCAAGAATGCAGGCATCGTCCGCGCCGTCGTCGAGCAGGCGGCGAAGCACTCGCCGGGCGCGATCCTCATCATCGTCACCAACCCGCTTGATGCGATGTGCCATGTCGCCCTCGAGGCCTCGGGCTTTCCACGGGAGCGCGTCCTGGGGATGGCCGGCGTCCTCGACTCCGCCCGGTTTCGCACCTTCATCGCCCAGGAGCTCGGCGTCTCGGTCGAGGACACGCACGCATTCGTGCTGGGCGGGCACGGCGACACGATGGTCCCGCTCCCGCGCTACTCGACCGTGGCCGGTGTGCCGATCACGGAGCTGCTCAGTCCGGAGCGGGTGGCGGCGCTGTGCGAGCGGACCGCAAACGGCGGCGCGGAGATCGTGGCCCTGCTCAAGAGCGGGTCCGCGTTCTATGCGCCGGCGGCCTCCACCTTCGAGATGGTCGAATCGATCCTGCTCGATCGCAAGCGCGTCCTGCCCTGCGCCGTGCTGCTCAAAGGCGAGTTCGCCACGGACGGCCTGTTCGTCGGCGTGCCGGTCGTCCTCGGTGCCGGCGGCATGGAGCGGATCTTCGAGATCGAGCTGACGGCTGATGAGCAGAGCGCGTTCGATGCCTCGGCGGCGGCCGTTCGCGAGCTGGTCTCGAAACTCGGCTGACCGCGCCGGCCCGTCGGTGACCGGACGGTAGACTCGTGACCGTGCCGATCGCCGTCGTGACGTTCCGATTCGACCCGTCCGCGCAGCTGTTCGGGGACATCACGGTGCGCTGGGCCACGCTCGCGCTCGTCCTCGTGATCGTCACCGCCCTGGTCGTCGCCGGGCTCTCCGCTCGAGGCGCCGGGCTTCGGCTCGACGACGTCGCGTTCCTGGCTGTCGGGATCGTGCCCGGCGCGGTGATCGGCGGTCGACTCGGTTACGCGTTGCTCCATGCCGCCTACTTCGCCGCGAAGCCGGAGCGGCTGCTCGATCCCTCGATCGGGGGTCTCGAGCTCGGCATGGCGGTCGTCGGCGGCTTCCTCACCGGCTGGTACGTCGCCGACCTGCTCGGGCCGCCCGCGAGCCGCTGGCTCCACCTCAGTGCCACGCCCACCCTGTTCGCGCTGGGCGCGGGCAAGCTGACAACGGTCCTCAGCGGGAGTGGCCAGGGCCAGCCCAGCGACGCGGCGTGGGCGACGGCATACCTCGGTCCGGGACCCTGGGGCTCGCTCGCGCCGGAGCTGCCATCCATCCCGTCGCAGGCGCTCGAGGGGATCGCGACCCTGGTCATCCTCGCGGTCCTGACCGTGCTCCTGATGCTGGGCGCCTTCCGGGGGCGCGACGGCCGACTCTTCTTCGTGGGCATCGGAGCGTGGGCGCTCGCCCGAGCGCTGGTCGCGACGACCTGGCGCGATCCGGTGGTCTTCGGCGGCTTCGACGCGGGCGGGCTCATCGCCATCGGGATCGCGCTCGGCTGCGAGCTCGCGCTCCTCGTCCTGGGCATCCACCGCCGTGGGCTCGACGGGAGGGCAGCGGAGACCCCGGGGCAGAACGCCGACCTGAGCGACCGCCGCGGACCGGACGGGAGGCGACCGGAGTATCGTGGTGCACCCCCACCACGAGGTCCTTCCCGATGACACAGATCGCAGAGCCGGGCACCGCCCGCGAGGTCGCCCCGACGCCGGGCCGCGTCAGCCACTGGATCGGCGGCCGCCTGACCGCCGGGACCTCCGGCCGCGAAGGTCCCGTCTACGACCCGGCGACCGGCACGTTGACCAAGCACGTCGATCTCGCATCGGCGGAAGAGGTCGCGGCCGCCGTTGCCGCCGCCAAGGCGGCCTTCCCCGCCTGGCGCGCCACCTCGATCTCCAAGCGCACCGACATCATGTTCAAGATCCGGAATCTCGTCGAGACGCACCGGGTGGAGCTCGCGGGGCTGTTGACCGAGGAGCACGGCAAGGTGCCCTCCGACGCGCTCGGCGAGATCGCGCGCGGTCTCGAGAACCTGGAGTTCGCGTGCGGGATCCCGACCCTGCTCAAGGGCGGGTTCTCCGAGCAGGTGTCGACCGGGGTCGACGTCTACCAGATCCGGCAGCCGCTCGGCGTCGTGGCCGGTATCACCCCGTTCAACTTCCCGGCCATGGTCCCGATGTGGATGTGGGCGCCCGCGCTCGCGACCGGCAACACGTTCGTGCTCAAGCCGTCGGAGAAGGACCCGTCGGCGTCGTTCTTCACGGCCGAGCTGCTCAAGCGCGCCGGCGTGCCGGACGGCGTCTTCAACGTGATCAACGGCGACAAGGTGGCCGTCGACGCGATCCTCGAGCATCCGGACATCGCGGCGGTCTCGTTCGTCGGCTCGACGCCGATCGCGAAGTACGTCTACGAGACAGCGACGAAGAACGGCAAGCGGTGCCAGGCGCTCGTCGGTGCGAAGAACCACATGATCGTGCTGCCCGACGCCGACATCGACATGGCGGCCGACGCCGCGGTCTCGGC
>DASYJV010000272.1:0-2651 GCA_035996105.1 Candidatus Limnocylindrales bacterium
CGGGAGCTCGATGCCGGGGAGCCGTGGATCGTTCCGGCGGGTCTCGGTGATCCGTGCCGCGGTCTCCGGGGAGTGGCAGAGCAGCGTGACCGGCTCCGACCGCGCCACCAGCCGCGCCAGCGTCGTCCCCCAGGCGCCGGATCCGATCACCGCGACCCGCGGGCCGGCCATCAGCTCGGCTTGCGTGCCCGCCCGGCGGTCCCGCGACGCGGCCCCTTGCCGGATGCGACCGGTGCGCTCCGGAGCTTCTTGCGACGCGGGAGCTTGACCGAGCTGCGATCGCGGAAGATGAGCCGGATCGGCGTCCCGTCGAACCCGAACTTCTCGCGCAACCGGTTCTCGAGATAGCGCCGGTAGCTGAAGTGGACCGCCGATGCGTCCGATGCGAAGAAGACGAAGGTGGGTGGCGCGACCGCGGCCTGGGTCGCGTAGAAGAGCTTCGGGCGGTGGCCGCGGACCGGGGGCGGCGGTGTCCGCTCGGTCGCGGCCATCAGGACGCGGTTCAGCTCACCGGTGGAGATCCGCTTGCGACGCTCGCCCCAGATGTCGATGGCAGCCTCGAGCACGCGTCCGACGCGCTGGCCGGTCTTGGCGCTGATCGAGACGATCGGGGCGAAGTCCAGGAACGGGACCTCGGTCCGGATCCATTCGACGTACTGGTCGAAGGTCCGATCGGTCTTCTCCTCGACGAGGTCCCACTTGTTGACCGCGATGACGAGGCCCTTGCCCTCCTCGATGATGTACCCCGCGACGTGGGCGTCCTGCGAGGTCAGGCCCTCGACGGCATCGATGACCAGCACGGCGATGTCGGCGCGCGACAGCGCATGGAGCGCCCGAAGGGTCGAGTAGCGCTCCGCAGCGGGTCCATTGGCAACCTTGCCACGTCGCCGGATCCCGGCGGTGTCGATGAGCACGACCTCGCTGCGGCCCCAGGCCAGGCGCGTGTCGATGGCATCCCGCGTCGTCCCCGGGATCTCCGACACGATCGCCCGGTCCTCTCCGAGCAGCGCATTGAGCAGGCTCGACTTCCCGACGTTCGGGCGCCCGACGAAGGCGATCGCTGCGGGCGCGCCGTCCTTCTCGGCGGCCATCGCGGCATCCCAGCGGCGCGCCTCCGCGTCGGTCGGATCGATGATCGCGCCGTCGTGGCCGTCGCCATCGGTCCCCTCGCCGTCGGCGTCGCCTGCCTCGGGATCGCTGACCACGAACGGATCGAGGTGGCCGGCGGCGACTTCGTCGGCCCACGCCTCGGCTTCCTGTTCACGGGCTTTCCGGGAGAGTTCGGCCTCACTCTCGGGCGGGAGCGCCCAGACGATGGCGTCGAGGAGGTCACCGGTCCCCCGCCCGTGGGTGGCGGAGATCGCGTAGGTCTCCTCCCAGCCGAGCGAGTGGAACTCGGCCCCGTCGAGCTCCCGCTTCTCGTTGTCGGCCTTGTTGACCGTGACGATCACGGGGGCCGTCGCCCGGCGCAGGATCCGGGCCGCCTCGAGATCGGCCGGCGTCAGTCCGGTCACCGCGTCGACGACGAACAGGATGACGTCGGCCTCGGCGATCGCCAGCCGAGCCTGTTCCTGGACCCGCGCCTCGATCGGATCATCGGGGTCCAGCTCCAGCCCGCCGGTGTCCACCACGACGAACCGCCGAGCATTCCACTCGGTGTCGCCGTAGAGGCGGTCCCGCGTGGTCCGGGCGCGGTCCTCGACGATCGCCGTGCGCTGCCCGAGGATCCGATTGAAGAGCGTGCTCTTGCCGACGTTGGGTCGCCCCACGATGGCGACGACCGGGATCCCGCCTCGACCGATGGCCACCGGTCAGGCTGCGCCGGAGGCGGCGACCCTTGGCTGCGTCGGGAGCGACGTCGTTCGGCCGGCCGGTGTCGCGGCCCGTTCGAGCGCGGCGTGTGCCAGCTCGGCGGCCTCCGCCCTGGCCTGCGGCGTTCCCGCGAGCTCGAGGATCCGCTGGGTGACGTCGCGCAGGTCCTCGATCGGCGTGGACGTCCCGCCGGTGACACCGACGATCCTGGCCTTCGCGAACGGCGTCGCGTCGGTCAGGTCGCGGACGTTCTCGATCTGGATGGCGGCCGTGCCGGCGATCTCGCACAGCCGCGTCAGCTCCTTGGTGTTCGCGCTCGACCGGCCCCCGACGACCACCATCAGGTCGACGTCGCCGGCCGTCTCCAGCGTGTCCTGCTGGCGCCGGATGGTCACCGGGCAGACGGTGTTGACGATCTTGAGCTCGTGCGCTCGCGACACCATGAAGGCTGCCAGCCGCTCGAACTTCCAGGGTGGCTGGGTCGACTGCGAGATGAGCGCCATCCGCTTCTTGCGCGGGATCGCGGTCTCCCATTCCTCTTCGTCGTCGACCACGATGGCGTCCGGCGCGAACCCGAGCATGCCGACGACCTCGGCATGCTTCGGCGTCCCGAGCAGGACGATCGTGTACCCCTCCTCGACGAGCCTGGTCAGCTCGCGATGCTCCTGGATGACCCACGTGCAGGTCCCGTCGATGACCTCGAGACCCCGCTCCTGCGCACGCTCCAGGACGTCCGGCCGGACCCCGTGGGCGCGGATGACGACCGCTGCCCCGTGATCGACGTCGTCGAGCGTTTCGACGGTCTGGATGCCGAGATCCTGGAGGTCCCGGACGACGCC
>DASYJV010000273.1:0-1607 GCA_035996105.1 Candidatus Limnocylindrales bacterium
CCCCGATCGTCGCGTCTCGGACCGCGGTCAGGGCGGTCCTGCCGATCGGGCCGCGCAGCGCGGTCGGCGCTCGGAGCGACGCCGGCGCTCGGGGTCGCGTCCGGCTCGCGGCGGGGACCGCGGTCTCCGCCAAACCCACGATCGTCGCGGCGTGGGCCGCGATCCGCGCCGGCCGGTCCACGCTCATCTCGACGGGGACCGCGATCCGGTCGCCCGTCGCCACCACCGATGCCCCGGTCCTCTCGACCCGGGCCGCGGTCCGGACCCGTTGCCCGATCGCCGAAGCCTCGATCCTCGCGTGGCGGAGCCGGCGGGAGGGGCGTGCTTGCCGCGGCGTCCCGCTTCGGGGCGGCGCCACCCAGCGCGGAGCGCGGCGCGGCCACGATCCGGGCCGGCTCGGCGCCCATGCCGAGAACGCCTCGGCTGCCGGCGGTCAGGATCTCGAAATCGAGGTCGTTCAGCTCGACGCCGAACTCCTCCCGGGCGTTCTTGAGCGCCTCTTCGACGCTCTTCCCGGAAAACTCACGGTACGCACTCATCAGCGGCGTCTCCCTCGGCGGCTCTGGCGGCCGCGTTCCTTGTGGCGAATGGTCTTGTCGGCCTCCGCGGTTCGACCGGCCGTCCCGCCGAGCGGCGATTTCGGTGGCCGCGTCTTGGGGTCGACAGGCGGGGGCAGGACGACCGGGAAGCGCGGGGCGTGGCCCTGCGCGAAGCTCGGCGTCCAGCCGAACAGCGGGAACATCCCGCCCCAGCCGATGATCAGGTACTGCTGGACGATCGAGAAGATCGTCGAGGTGATCCAGTAGAGGAACAGACCGGCCGGCAGGAAGCTGCCGTAGATCAGCGAGATGAACGGGAAGATGTACGCCATCTGGCGCTGGATCTTGTAGTTCGGGTCGTCGGCCATCGCGGGATCGTGGGGCGGCAGCGTCATCCGCGACTGGACGAGCTGGAGGAGCGAGGAGATCACCGCGAGCAGGCTCAGGCCGGACAGCATGCTGCCCGCCTGGCCGATGATCACCTCGGGCACGCCCCAGTTCACACCGAACGCGACCGGGTCGAGGCACGGGTTCAGGACATGTCCGGCGGAGTTGACGACCGCGGTCGCCTGGCAATGCAGGTCGATGATCCTGAACCCGAAGACGTCAAGCATCGCCTGGGGGTTGAAGTTCTGGAGTCCGGAGCTGAACACCGAGTACATCGGGATCAGCAGGAACAGCTGGAGGATCGCGGGCAGGCAGCCCGAGACGGGATTCACCCCGCGCTCGGCGTACAGCTGGCGCTGGGCCTCCTGCTGCTTGACCCGGTCGCCCTTGAAGCGCCGCTGGATCTCCTTGACCTCGGGCGCAAGCATCTGCGTCCGCTTGGTCGACACGGTCTGCCGCCGGAAGACCGGGATCATGACGATCCGGATGATGATCGTCATCAGGATGATCGCGATCGCGATGTTGCCGGTCAGCTTGTCGAGGACGACGAGCAGGATGAAGAACGCCTGGAAGAGAGGCGTGAACAGCCACGAGATGAAGCTGAACGGCTCGGTCGGCTGGACCGGGGCCAGCGGGATCGCGGCCGGCGGTGGCGTGACCGAAGCCCCGCTCGCCCCGGGC
>DASYJV010000274.1:0-4593 GCA_035996105.1 Candidatus Limnocylindrales bacterium
GCGCTGGCCCAGCTGTCATCGCAGGATCTGACCGTCCTCGTGGCCAATCTCAACGCGCGGAACGACCAGCTCCGGCGCGAGGTCGCCTCGCTCCAGGGAGAGCTCGCGACCCTGACCGCCAACCAGTCGCGGGGCGACGTCTCGGTCGACGAGATCACCGCCGAGCTCCAGCGTGTCCGCGCCTATGCCGGGATCGAACCGGTGGCCGGCCCCGGTGTGTCGATCTCGATCCACGGCCCGATCGACGGGGCCGGCGTCGAGGAGCTCATCAACGAGCTACGCAACGCGGGCGCCGAGGCGATCGCGGCGGGCGACGTCCGGGTCGTGACCGGCGTCGTCGTTGCCGGGGCGCCCGGTGAGGCGGTGGTCGATGGGACCCTGCTTGGCGACACCTTCCAGCTTTCGGCCATCGGCGCCCCGGACAAGCTGACCGGTTCACTGACCCGTTCGGGCGGGATCATCGCCCAGCTCGCCGCGACCCAACCGACGGTCGGGCTGATCGTCACGCCGGTCGACCGGCTCGCGCTGCCGGCCACGACGCGCAACCTCGTCCCGGCCCACGGCCGCCCGCGCCTTTGATACCCTCAGCCGGCGCATGTCAGACCACCAGCCGGTGCTCCCGCTCTTCATTGGCGATGTCGTCCGACTGCGTCGGAAGCATGCCTGCGGCGGCCGTGCGTGGCGGGTCGATCGCCTCGGCGCCGATATCGGCCTGGCCTGCCAGACCTGCGGACGCCACGTCATGCTCGACCGACGGACCCTCGAATCGCGTCTGGTCGACTTCCTCGTTCGCGGTGAGCCGCCGATGAGCGCAGCCATCCCGAACGTCGCCGACGGCCCGGACGCGTGACGGCCGAGGCGACACCCGACGTCCAGGCCTCCGATCCGTCGGAGTCCGGCGCGCTCTCGGTCTTCCGAAACACCGGCTTCCTCCGGCTCTGGCTGTCGCAGGCATCGACCCAGATCGGCGGCAACATGGTCCTCTTCGGGCTGACCGTCATCGTGGTCAAGTCGACGAGCTCGAACACCGCGGTCAGCCTGCTGATCCTGAGCTTCCTCGTGCCGGCGGTCCTCTTCTCGGCCGTCGCCGGGGTCTACGTCGACCGGATCGACCGCCGGTTGATCCTCATCGCGACCAATCTGATGCGCGGGCTCGCCTTCGTGGCGCTCTATCTCGTCGGCGTCAACTTCGCCCTCATCATCCTGCTCAACATCTTCGTCTCGACCGTGACCGTCTTCTTCGCGCCGGCCGAGCTGGCCATGATCGGGATCCTCGTCCCGCGCCGACAGCTGCTGGCCGCGAGCGGCATCTTCACCCTGACCCTCAATGCCGCGTTCGCGCTCGGCTTCGCGCTGCTCGGCCCATTGGTGGTGAAGCTGGCCGGGGCGCCGACGGTGATCCTTGTGGTTGCGGGGCTGTACTTCCTCGCGGCCGTCTTCTGCATCACCCTGCCAGCCTCGCCGCCGCCGCCGCCGACCGAGGCCGACAGGCGCTCCGCGCTCGGGGTCGGGGAGGCGGAACACGCTGTCCAGTCGACGCTCGCCGAGCTGCGCGAGGGGTTCAGCTTCATCCGCGACAACCGCTCGATCGGCTGGTCACTGGTCTATCTCGCGATCACCGCATCGCTGGTCGGGGTGCTCGGCGTGCTCGGCCCCGCCTTCGCGCGAGAGACGCTCGGGCTGGCGGCGGAGGACTTCGTGGTCGTCGTCCTGCCCCTTGGGTTCGGGATCGTGACCGGGATCCTGTTGCTCAACTCGTACGGCCGCTACTTCCCGCGCCGACGGGTGATCGAAGGTGGCCTGATCATCCTCGGCATCCTGCTCGCGGCGCTCTCCGCGGCCGGCCCGATCAGCCGCTTCCTCCAGGGGGCGGACACCGGTGGGCTCGACCTCTCGGGCGTCACCTCGCTCCTCTCTGTCGTGGTCGGGATCGCGTTCTTCGCCGGGATCGCCTACGGGCTGGTGGCCATCCCCGCCCAGACCCAGCTCCAGGAGGACCTCCCGGAGGATGTCCGTGGCCGCGTCTTCGGGGTCCTCGGCATGCTGGTCTCGGTGGCCAGCTTCCTCCCGATCATCCTCGTCGGACCCATCTCGGACCTCATCGGCACCACCGCGGTCATCTTCGTGTCCGCGATCACCGTCCTGATCATCGGGATCATCTCGGTGGTGACCCGCGGACCGCTGCAGCCCTCGGATGCGCGTCCGGCGGCGGATCCGAACGCCGTCGACCCGATCGCGGCCGCGCTCCACGCCGATCGTCCGTCGTGGCGCGAGCCGGCGTCCGTCGCGCCCGTCGCGGGGCCGATCCCCGCGGTCGTCCCGCAGCGCACCGGTCCATCCGACCCGACCGACCGCGACTGAGCGCGATGGTGCGGGTCGCGGTCGTGTTCACCGGCGGCACCATCAGCACCGCCTTCGATCCCGATGCCGGGGGCAACGTCCCGAAGCTCGATGGTCGAGGGATCCTCGACCGGACGCCCGGTCTCGACGCGATCGCCGAGGTCATGCCCATCGACCTCGGCCGAACGCCGGCCAGCCACTTCACCTTCCCGGCCCTGCTCGAGATCGCGGCGGTCCTGCGCCAGACCCTTGCCGACCCGGCGATCGCCGGCGCCGTCGTCGTCCAGGGCACGGACACCATCGAGGAGACCAGCTTCTGCTGGGACCTCGTCCTCGATGGCTCGAAGCCGGTCGTCGTGACCGGCGCGATGCGCGCCTCGGACGAGCTCGGGTTCGATGGTCCGGCCAACCTTCGGGATGCCGTGCGGATCGCCGCGAGCGCCGAGATGGCCGGAGCCGGCGTGGTCGTCAGTCTCGGCGGGACCATCGAGCCCGCCGACGACGTCATCAAGATGCACGCGTCGGCCCTCGACACGTTCGCCAGCCCGAACGGCGGGTCGCTCGGGCGGGTCGGGCCCACTGGCGTCTCGGTGTTCCGCCGTCGGGCGGGCCGGCGACACGTGGACACGTCGCGCGCCGCAGAGAAGGTCCACCTCATCACGGCCACCGTCGCGATGGACGGCTCGCTCCTCGACGCCGCGCTCGCGGCCGGGGCGGACGGGATCGTCGTCGCCGCCACGGGCGCCGGGAACACCGACCCGCGGCTGCTCGCGGCCGCCGTCCGGGCGATGGAGGCGGGCGTGCCCGTGGCGCTGGCGACGCGTTGTCCATCCGGTCGGGCGGGGACCGCCTATGCGTTCCCGGGTGGCGGTGCGGCCTGGGTCGCCGCCGGGGCCGTGCCGGTCGGACACCTGTGCGCGGTCAAGGCCCGGGTCGCGCTCGCGCTGGCACTGGGCGCCGGGCTCGATCGGCAAGCCGTGGCATCCGTGCTCGCTGACCCGCGACCCTGACCGAGTGCCGCTCGAGACCCTGATCACCGGGCGGATCGCGACCCTCGCCGGGGACGCCGGCTTCGGCTGGGTGGAGGCGATCGGGATCCGCGACGGTCGGGTCGCGTTCGCCGGCAGCGCGGTCGACCTCGAGACCCGCGCCGACCCGCATACCGAGCGGATCGAGCTCGAACCCGACGAGGTCGCCATCCCGGGTCTCACCGACGCCCATATGCACCTGGCATCGACCGCCGCCGCCACGCAGCAGCTCGACCTGAGCGGCGCCGGGACCCTGGCCGAGGGGCTGGCCCGGATCCGAGCCCGGCACCTGGCGCTGACCGACCCGGAGGCATGGCTGGAGGGGCACGGCTGGGACGTCGACCGGTGGGGCCGCTGGCCGACAGCTGCGGACCTCGAAACCGTGGCGCCGGGCCGCCGCTGTGCACTGTGGGCACATGACCACCACGCGTTGCTGGCGAGCCGGACGGCGCTCGAGCTGGCCGGCCTGACCGCCGAGACCGGCGACCCGGCGGGTGGCATCATCCGCCGCCGACCCGACGGTGGGCCAGAGGGGGTCCTGCACGAGGCGGCCGCACGGCTCGTGGTCGTCCTCGCCCCGCCCATGGCACAGGCGGATCTCGAGGCTGCCATCATCGCGGTCTCGCTCGAGCTGTCGGCGCTCGGCGTCGTCGCGGTCCACGACCCGGGCGGTCTTGCCCCGGACCCCGATCTCGCCTGGTCGTACCCGGCCTACGCCCGCCTCTCGGAGCTCGGCCGGCTGCCCGTTCGGGTGGTGGCTTCGGTACGGACCGACGCGCTCGAGACCGCGCTCGCGGGAGGGCTGCGGAGCGGGGACGTGCTGGGTGCCGATCCCGCTGGCCGGGCGCGCGTCGGCTGGCAGAAATGCTTCGCCGACGGCTCGCTCGGCTCACGGACCGCGGCGCTGCTGGCCGACATCGAGATCGAACCGGAGCGGCCACTCGCGCCAGCGCTGCGGCGAGGTGTCTGGAATACGCCGCCCGACCGGCTCCGTGAGCTCGTCGAGCTGGCGGCGGCGGGTGGCATCGCGACGCAGATCCATGCCATCGGCGACGCGGCCGTGCGGGCCGCGCTCGATGCCCTCGAACCGGGCGCCGGACGCGTGCCGTTCATGCCCAAGATCGAACACGTCCAGCTCGTGGACCCAGCGGATCTCGGACGGTTCGCCAAGGGTGGGATCGTGGCGAGCGTGCAGCCGGCCCACCTGGGGAGCGATGCCGCCCAG
>DASYJV010000275.1:0-3859 GCA_035996105.1 Candidatus Limnocylindrales bacterium
AGCCGACGGGGTTGGTCAGCGCATAGCCATCGATCGAGGCGCCGGTGACCGCCGCGTGGACGAGCCGGACGTCGACCTGCGGCAGCCCGGTCTCCCAGGTGATCGCCCGCTCTGCCTCGTGGAGCGCCTCGCGCTGGACGACATCGATGAGCCGCTGGAGCTCGGCCTCGGTGATCGGCTGGTCGGGCTTCTTGCGTTCCTGGCTGTGCGTGGTCGTAAATCCCTTGACCAGCTCCCCGGCGATCCCGATGACGACCTGGGTCGGCCGAAAACCGGCCATCTCCTCGGCTTCCTGGAGGGCCACCGCGCAGTTGTCGACGACGGCCGCGATATCGGCGACGGTCCCCGACTGCATGTGCGAGAGGCCCTGGCGCTTCCGACCGACGCCGCGGACGGTGCCGTGCCCATCCGGATCGATGTCGAAGACGAGCGCCTTCGCGAATTCGGTCCCGACATCGAGCGCCGTACAGGCAGCGAGGGCCTCGTTCGAGTCCCGCTGCCAGATCCGTCGCCAGAACGCCATCAGGCCCCGCTCTCGAGCCGGCTGCGGATCGCCGCCAGGGCCGGTGCGATGCCTGCCCGGCGATCGCCGCGCCCCTGGGCCATCGACGGGCGTCCGCCACCGCGCCCGCCAAGCGCCGGCATCGCGACGGTCACGAGGTCGCCGGCCGAGATCCCCAGGGCGACGAGATCCTCGGAGACCGTGACGAAGAGCTGCGGCTCGTCGGCATCGAGCACCAGAGCGACGACCCCGGAGCCCAGCACCGCGCTCAGGTCGCGGGCTGTCGCCTTGAGGGCGTCCATCGACGGGGCCGGGATCGAGGCGGCGACCAGACGAATGCCGGGCGCGACCTCGACAGCGCCCGCGGCCAACTCGCCGGGCTTCGGGACGGCCGCGCCCGCACCCGCCTTGAGCCGCCGTTTGGCCTCGCGCAATTCGTCCTGGAGCGCGGCGATCCGTTCACCGATCGATTCGACAGACTGCGCCCCGACCGCCTCGGCGGCTTGTTCGAGCGCGCCGATCCGCTCGCGGACGAGGGCATCGGCCGCCGAGCCGGTCACCGCCTCGATACGACGCATCCCTGAGCCGATGCTGCGCTCGGCGGTGATCAGGAAGCCACCGATCTGGCCGCTGGCACGACAGTGGGTCCCGCCGCACAGCTCGAAGCTGTAGTCCTCGACGCGGACGGTCCGAACGGTCTCGCCGTATTTCTCGTCGAAGAAGGCGTCGGCTCCGGCCTCCGTCGCGTCGGGCATGCTCATGTATGCCACGGTGACGGCCCGGTCGTCGCGGATGATGCGGTGGACCTCGTCCTCGATCGCGCGCTTCTCGTCCTCGGTCAGGGCGCGGTCGAACGGGAAGTCGAAGCGCAGGTAGTCGGGTGTGACAAGCGAGCCGGCCTGGCGCGCCCGTTCGCCGACGACGTTGCGCAGGGCTCGATGGAGCAGATGCGTCGCCGTGTGGTTGCGCATCGTGGCCGCCCGGCGCTCTCCATCGACGACCGCCTCGACGGTCTCCCCTACCCTGAGCCGGCCGCGGAGCGTGCCGCGAAGGACGACGAGCCCGCCGTGTGGCCGCTGCGTGTCGCTGACCGTGAACAGCTCGCTGCCGCCGCCCGGCTCACGCAGGACGCCTCGGTCGCCGACCTGGCCACCGCCCTCGGCGTAGAACGGCGTCTGGTCGAGCACGACCTCGGCCTCGCCGTGGCCGGTCAGCTCGTCGAACTCCATCCCGTCACGGATGATCGCCACGACCGTGCCGTCGGACGTCGTCGTCTCGTAGCCCACGAACCGGCTGTCACCGACACGACCCTGGATCGCGCCGTAGAGCGCAGACAGCTCCGCGTGGCGCGAGAGCTGGGCCTTCGTTCCCGAACGGCTGCGCTCACGCTGCCCGGCCAGCGCCCGCTCGAACCCTTCCCGGTCGACACGGACGCCGTACTCGGCCGCCAGCTCCACCGTCAGGTCGATCGGAAAGCCGTAGGTGTCGTGCAGCTTGAACGCGATGTCGCCGGACAGGACGGGTGCATCCGGGGCGACATCCTCGGCCCGCCGGCCGATGACCCGCTGGGCATCGGTCAGCGCCGCGATGGCCTCGTCAAGGATCCGCGAACCTGCGTCGAGCGTCCGGGCGAACTGGGTCTCCTCGCGCGTGATCGCGGCGAGGATCTCGGCCCGCCTGGGTTCGAGATGCGGGTAGGCGTCCGCCATGATGTCGATGACGACCGCGCCCGTCTCGGCCAGGAACGGCTCGCGCCGACCCAGGAGCCGACCGTGTCGGACCGCGCGGCGCAGGATCCGCCTCAGGACGTAGCCGCGGCCCTCGTTCGAAGGCAGCACGTCATCCGCGATGAGGAACGTCACGGCGCGCGAGTGGTCGGCGATGACCTGGTAGCTGAAGCGCTCGGCCTCGAACGCGTCCGGGTCGTGGCCGAGCAGTTCCCGCATCTTGGCGTGGATCGGCGTGAACAGATCCGTGTCGAAGTTGGAGGGGACCTGCTGGAGGACGCTGGCCAGCCGTTCCAGGCTCATCCCCGTATCGATGCTCTTGAACGGCAGCGGGACCCGTCCCTCGGGGCGCTGGTCGAACTCCATGAACACCAGGTTCCAGATCTCGAGCCAGCGCGGGCAGGATTCGGAATGATCGGGGATGCACTCGGGGCCTTCGGAGAACTGGGGGCCGCGATCGAAATGGATCTCGCTGCACGGCCCGCATGGACCGGTCTCGGCCATCCGCCAGAAGTTGTTGTCGTCGCCCTTGTCGACATCGCCCCAGCGCGCCATGCGATCCGGCGGCAGCCCGATCTCATCGCGCCAGATGTCCCACGCGACGTCGTCGAATGTGTAGGTCGTGGCCGCCAGGCGGTCCCCCGGGATGCCAAGGTCCCCAGTGAGGAAGTCCCAGGCATAGCGGATCGCCTCGCGCTTGAAGTAGTCGCCGAACGACCAGTTGCCGAGCATCTCGAAGAACGTGTTGTGGCGGGTCGTTCGTCCGACCTCTTCGAAGTCGTTGTGCTTGCCGGCCACCCGCAGCACGCGCTGGTAATCCGCGGCGCGGGTATACGACCGTGTCTCGGCCCCGATCAGCACGTCCTTGAACTGGACCATCCCCGAATTCGTGAACAGGAGCGTCGCGTCGCCGGCCGGGACCAGGCTGGCACTCGGCACCACGGTGTGCCCGCGCTCGGCGAAGAACTCGACGAACCGGCGGCGGATCTCGGCGGCGGGCAGCGCGACGATCCGCGGGTCTTGGGTCTGGGTGGGTGGCGGCATCGGACGCAATGGTACCGAACGGACCGTGTCGGGCGGCCATGTCGGTCGAGGCAGGTTGACACCGTCGCCCCCGACCCGAATGCTTCGGCCGGATGACCGTCACCATCCAGGCCACCGGCCTGCATAAACGATACGGACAGGTCGCGGCCCTCGACGGGCTCGACCTCGTGGTGGAAGAGCGCCAGGTCGTCGGCCTCCTCGGCCCGAACGGCGCCGGGAAGACGACGGCACTGCGGATCCTCGTGGGGCTCGTCCGGGCAGACTCCGGGACCGTGGTCATCGCGGACGAACCGGTGGACCTCCGGTGGGTGGCCGGCGAACGTGTCGGGGCGATGGTCGCCACGCCCGTCTTCTATCCGCATCTGTCCGGCTTCGAGAACCTTCGCGTCCTGGCCGCGGCGTGGGGATGGACGAGGGAGCGCACCGCGTCGCGCATCGCACAGGCGCTGCGCCTGGTCGATCTCGGCGCCGTCGGCGACCGCGCGGCACGGGGCTACTCGACCGGGATGCGGCAGCGACTGGGGATCGCCCTCGCGCTTCTGGCCGACCCGCCGATCCTGATCCTCGATGAACCGGTCAATGGCCT
>DASYJV010000276.1:0-4377 GCA_035996105.1 Candidatus Limnocylindrales bacterium
TCGAAATCGGAGCTCGGCTCGCGGCTCGATCGGCACGAGCACCTGGGAGCGGGTCGGATCGGAGTGGTCGGGCTGCGTCATCTCCTACGCCACCCCGGCCTCTCCCACGCGACGTACTACCTGGAGACACCTGGGATGGACGAGGGCTATGACGCCATCAACGTCGCGCGTGCCCATGACATCGCCGCATCGCGTCCGCTCAGGAAGCTGCCGCCCGGCGCGATGACCCTGCGCGGCAGCCGCGCGAGGACCGGGCCGGCGCCGGAACCCGCCGAACGAGCCGGACCCGCCGAACGAGAAGGCACGCAGGAGTGACGGTCGCAGGTGGCACGCGAGGGCCGGACGTGCGGTCGCGGCTCGCGGCCGTCGCCACACCGATCGCTCTGGTCGTCCTCGCCGCGCTCCTTCGGCTTCCGAACCTGGCCACGCGCGGCACCTGGGATGCCGACCAGGGACACGACATGCTGATGCTGCGGGCCTTCGTCCGCGATGGCGTCATCCCCTTGCTCGGGCCGCCCACCTCGATCGGCAACGTCCACCACGGCGCGCTCTACTACTACCTGCTCTCCCCGGCCGCCTTCCTCACTGGCGGCGACTCCCCGCTGGCCGTGGCAGCCCTGATCGCCGTCGCCGGCATCGCGGCCGTCGTCGTGACGTGGTGGCTGGCGCGCTCGATCGGCGGCTCGCTGGCCGGGCTGATCGCCGGGCTGGCGATGGCCATGTCGGCGTCCGCGGTCGACGAGTCCACGTTCATCTGGAACCCGAACCTCATCGCGCTCTCGAGCGCGGTCGCCCTGGCGGGCGCCTGGCGCGCCTGGACCACGCGACAGCCGCGCTGGTGGCTCCTGGCGGCCGTCGGGACGGCGGTCACGATGCAGTGTCACGTGCTGGGCGTGACACTGCTGCCGGTCGTCGGGGCGTTGCTCGTCGCGGACGCCCGCGCTCGGGTGGAGGCCGCTGATCGTCGCCGCGTCTGGAGGTATGGGCTCGCAGGGCTCGCCATCATCGCCGTCAGCTTCCTGCCGCTCGCGATCCATGAGCTGACGACCGATCTGTCGGAGATCCACGCCGCGCTCGACTACATCCGAACCGGCGGCGATCCGAACGCCCTTGGGCCGCTGCTTCGGCTCATGGTCATCGGCGTCCGGGTCGTCTCGTGGCCGCTCACCGGGCTGATCACGGAGGCGGCCGGAGCAGCATTGATCGCGACCATCGGCGTCATCCTGCTCGCCGCCCGGCTGGCGCGGGCCGGGACGACGCGGGAGCGTCAGGCAGCGCGCTGGCTCGGCCTGGGGTTGCTGTGGACCGTCGTCGCGCTCACGTTCCTGTCACCGAGTCTGGCGTCGGTCGTGCCGGGTCTGCCCAACGACCACTATCACGCCTTCGCCGACCCGATGGTCTTCACCCTGGTGGGCGTCGGCGCCGCAGCGCTGTGGCGTGGTGGCCGGCCTCTTCCACTCGGACGGGCGCTCGTCGTCCTCGCATCGATCGCGATCGTGGCGTGGGATCTCGCGAGCCAGCCTCCGGCCGTGCATCCGGATGGAGGCTTCCCGGCAGCCGAGATCGCAGCCGCCAGGATCACGGATGCGGCCGGCGGGACGGCGCTGACACTCCGCTCGCTGCCAGGCTTCAAGTCAGCCGAGGCCTACCAGTACCCGCTCGTCCGGGCCGGCGCGATCGTTCGCACCGATACAAGCACCGGCGCGGTCACGACAAGCCCCGGCACGCTTGTCGTCGTCTGCGACTCGCTCTTCGAGGTCGCCATCGGCGCGCCGTGCGGCGGCCCGGCCGAAACCGTCGTCGCCCCACCCGACCGCTTCGGCGGACCGATCGACCGCTTCGAGGCCGCCCCCGGTCGGATCATCTCCGTCTACCGACCGATCCCGTAGGCCGCCCAGCGAGCGTTACCGACAGACGCCGGGAATCGCGAACGCCGGCGCCCCAGACGCCGGCGTTCGCTGCCCCGTGACCCGGATCGTGGAGGGCGAACCCGGGTCGTGCCTGGTGTGCTCAGTAACGCCCCGGCTCGCGGCTGGCCGAGCGGGAGACCGGACGCACGGTGCTGACCGTGGAGCCGATCCCGACCCCGACCGGGCTCGAAGACATGGCCTGTCGTCCATTGGACCGCTCGGACGCCCGATCGGCGACGGAGCTGATCTCGGACGGTTGGAAGGCTCGGCCGTACCGGCGCATCCGCACGGCGAGGTAGTACTCCATGATCTGGCGCACCTGGGGCTCGCTCAGGAGCTCATCGGCGCGCAGCGCATATTCGACTCGCGCGGTGGGGTTGGTGTTCCCGGCCGCGACCAGTCCGAGATACTGCGGCGTATCCGCGTCATCTCGAAGCTCGCGCAGACCGCGGGCCAGCTTGGTCGCCGTCCCGAGGGAGGGCATCCGGTCGCCTCGGATCAGGCGGGAGATCGTGGAATGGTCGACACCGGACTGCTGTGCGAGCTGCCGCTGCGACATCTTCTTGGCCTTGAGCTGCGCTCGCAGCCACTCGTTGAACGCTCGGCCATTCTGGGTCGTCATGTGTTGCCTGGGCGCTCCGTGCGATCGAGCCGTCGGTGAGGTTCGCTCAGCCAACTATCGGCGGGAGCCTCCGGCGCCTGTATCACCCGTTCGTACCGGTCGCGTTTCGCGCGGCGCGCCAGCCGCGATGGGATGCGGTTGGGTGCGTTGCGGTCCGGGATGGACGCACCGGAGCTGTCACCCCGGACCTTCGTTCGTGCCCCGCCGCCGAATGGGGCCGACAGCCAAGCCGAAACGCGGAGCTTCGAGCTCAGACCGAGCTGGCTGACGACGCCGCAGCAGCCGGCTGCGGGAGCGACCCCATCCCGCGCGGCATGGGTGACAGCACATATGCCACCGCGCCGAAGACGATGATCGACAGCACGCTGATGACCCAGTCGAGGATGGTGATCGCGGTCGCCTCCGGCAGTGGGACGCCGTAGGCCACGGTCAGCACCCCGATGACACCGGCCTGGGCGAAGCCGAGTCCGGCGGGGCTGAGCGGGATCGCCGTCAGGAGCGAGCCGATGAGCGCGACGAAGATGGCGCCGGAGAGGCCGAGCTGGACATCCGGGAAGCCGAAGGCAAGGACGACGATGTAGAGCCGGAGCCCCTCGGTCAGCCAGATGAGCCCCGTGACGACGGCCAGGATCGGCAGATGTCGAAGCCCGACGGCGCCGAAGACCCCCTCCTCGAACCGTTCGTACAGCTCGAGGATCCGGGGTGGCAGTGGCAGCCGGACGATGATGCGCCGGCCGAAGTTGCGCATGGTGAACAGCCCGACGGCCGCCACGGCCACGACGACCATGCCGACGACGAACACGAGCTGGATGGCCGCCGGCATCCCGTCGCGGAAGCTCCACAGCCCGGCCGCCAGACCCAGGATGGCGATCGCGAAGATGTCGAGGATCCGTTCGATGAAGACGGTCCCGAAGGTCCGACTCAGCGAGGCGATGCTGTTCATCTTGAGCAGATATGCACGGTAGACGTCGCCCAGCTTGGCCGGGACGACGCAGTTGACGAACCAGGAGATATACAGGATCTCGACGGAGTTCCGCAGGCTGACGACGAAACCGGTCTCGCGGAGGAGCCGCTGCCACCGATATCCGCGCAGCGGGAAACCGAGGTAGAAGATCGCGAACGCGAGCAGGATGAGGGCCGGATTCACCTTGAGGATGAGGTGCGGGACCTGGACGAGCCGATCGCGGTTGAGGTACAGGAAGAAGGCGATGATGGCCAGCGGGACGACGATCGACAGGATCGTCCGGGGTTGTCGCAGCCGCTGCCCGATGGAGATCTGGGCGACATCGGCCGGTTCCACGACGGTCGTCTCGTCGGGTCGCGCAGGGTCGAGCCCACGCCGGGCGGGGTCGAGCGCGGGTGTTGCCTCCATCGCACCAGACCCTACCGGACCGCTCGTCGGATCCACCACCGGACGATGGTCCTGCCCGTCCGGTCCGGCCGTTCCGCTCATCCCCGTCGGCCCAGGTGCGGCGATGCCGCGGCAGGGGCCGTCGTTGGCTCGACCCGTCGATTGCCACGCACGCGGTTGACGCCCTTGGCCACCGGCGTCCAGAGCCGGACGACGTAGCTGGCCCGCCCCGGGATGATCTCGACGCTCGCGAGGGCGGCGAGGAGACCGGCCGGGGTCGACGGATCGCCGTCCATCGCCGTGTACGCCACGCCGATCTCCATGATCGAATGCGCGTCCGAGACTGAGATCCCCGGTCGGTCGTGTTCGAGGGCAAAGGTGGCCGCATCCTCGTTGCCGTGCCCGACGACACGAGCGTTGTGGGTCTCGATCCAGTCGACCAGCGGAGCCAGGTTCGCCATCGCCGCGGTCCGCAGAAGCGACCCGCGCATGCG
>DASYJV010000277.1:0-7910 GCA_035996105.1 Candidatus Limnocylindrales bacterium
CAAGTGGGCCGCTGAACCCGCCTCGGTCGAGACGATCGCGGCGGTCATGTCGGAGGCGATCCGCCAGGCGCTCGGCGGCCGACCGGGTCCGGTCGTGCTGACGCTCGCCGAGGATCTGCTCGACGAGTCGATGCCCGAGGATGCCCGGCTCGACGGCAATCGAAGCGCGCCTGCGCGACCCACCGATGCCGAGATCGGCGCGGTGATCGAATTCCTGGCCTCCGCCGAGCGCCCGGTGATCCTCGCGGGAGGAGGCGTCCTCCGAGCCCGGACCTCGACCGAGCTGACCCGGTTCGCGGAGCTCCTCCAGGTCCCGGTCATCGCGGCGTGGCGTCGCGCGGATGTCATCTCGAACGATCACCCGCTCTTCCTCGGGATGGCGGGGTTCGGATCGGCGAGCTCGGTCAGGGAGCGGCTCGATGCCGCCGACGCACTGCTCGTGCTCGGCTCCAGGCTCAACGAGCCGACAACGTTCGGCTATGCGGTGCCCCGCGTGGACCTGCCGTGGGTGCACGTCGATCTCGTCCCCGGCGAGGCCAGCGGATCGACCCGACCGACGATCAGCGTCGCGACCGACGCCAAGGCCTTCCTCAAGGCCGCCAATGAACGGCTGCTCGGTCGGGCCGTGCTCGACGCGGAACGCGTGGCGACCCGTCAAGACCACAACCGGGCCGACCGGGCCGCATTCGAATCGGCCTCCATCGTGGATGGCGGGGAGTGGGACGGCCCGGGCGTCCATCCGGGCCGGACGATCACCACGCTGCGCCGGGTGCTCCCGGACGATGCGATCCTGACCACCGACGCCGGCAACTTCGCGAGCTGGGCCGGCCGCGGGTTCCGATTCCGACGCCCCGGCACGTTTCTCGGCCCGACGTCAGGCGCGATGGGCTATGGGCTCCCGGCCGCCATCGCCGCGGCCCTGGTCCATCGCGATCGACCGGTCGTCGCCCTGGTCGGCGACGGCGGGCTCGGGATGACGATGGCCGAGCTCGAGACGGCGGTCCGGGTCGGGGCACGCGTGATCGTCCTGGTCTTCGACAACGAACGCTACGGCACGATCCGGATGTGGCAGGAGCGGCGCGGGACCGGCATCGGGGTCGCGACCGAGCTCGGACCCGTCGACTTCGCGGCGATCGCCAGGGCCTGTGGGGCGAAGGGCGTCCGTGTCGAGCGCGACGCCGAATTCGAACCGGCGCTCCGAGCGGCGATGGTGGCGGATCGGCCGACGCTGATCCAGCTCGCCCTCGATCGGAGCTGGGTCTCGATCGACCAGCGACCGGCCTGATGCACGAGACGTTCCACCTGGTCGCCGATGCCATCTGGGCTGCGGCGGATCACGAGACGGCCTACGCGGCGGCCTCGCTCGACGAGGAAGGCTTCATCCATTGCACCGACGGTGTCGAGGCGCTGGGGGCTACCTTCGATCGCTACTACGCAGCCGATCGACGCCCCTTCCTCGCGCTGACGGTCGATCTCGACGCGCTCGACGTGCCGTGGCGCTACGACGTCGTCGACTCGCCCTACCCGCACATCTACGGGCCGATCGCGAGACGGGCGGTTCGTGCCGTCAGCCGGGTCGATCGGGCGCCGGACGGCCGATTCGCCGGCCTGACACCGAGCTAGCCAGCGCCGCCCCTGCGCCCGACCACCGAGAAGGACAGCGGGATCCGGCCGCGCTCCTCGGGTCGGACGTCCTGATGGCCGCCCCACCAGTCGACGGGGTGCTCGGCGACCGCCTCGAGTCGAAGGTCGGCGCGCAGGAGTGCGGTGACGACCTCGCCGAGCGTCCAGGCGCGGGCGAACTTCCAGCTCAGGTCGGGCTCCTCGATGGACAGATGGTCGATGTACTCCGGTGCCCACCCCTTCGAGGCTTCGGCGCCGCCGAAGTAGTCATAGTCGCTGGCGATCCATCGTCCTTCGTCGTCGGCATCGAAGAGCCATTCGACCGGGTGTCCCTCGAACAGCACGAATCGGCCGGTCGGGGAGAGGAGTCGGGCGATCACGGCGGCCCAGGCGTCGAGATCCTGGAGCCAGATCAGCGAGCCGCGACCGGTGTACACCAGGTCGCCCGTGCCGTCCAGATCGTGGGGCGTCTCGAGGACGTCGGACAGGATCCAGCGGGCGGGTGCGCCGGTGGCGGCGGACAGGCGCCCCGCCAGCTCGAGCATCCGCGGGCTGAAGTCGACGCCGACCACTTCGGCGGCGCCCTGGTTCCACAGCGACAGCGTGTCGCGGCCGCCGGCGCATTGCAGGTGGATGGCCCGACGGCAATGACCGTGCAGGTCCCCGATCAGCTCGGTCTCGACCCCGAACAGGTTGGTCCCGCCACGACGGATGAGCGCGACGGCCTCATCGAACCAGCCGGCATACCGCTCGGCCGCCTCGTCCCACGCGGCTCGATTGGCCCCATGCATCGCCGCGACGTCGGCGAGCTCCGCGGCGGTCGCCGGTCGGACGAGCCGATCATCGTCTGCCATGGGCGGAGCCTACCGTCAGGCGGCAGCCTCCGCCGCGCCGGTGCGCTCGAGGACGACGACGGGGATGACCCGTTCCGTGAGCTTCGGGTAGTCGTTGAAGCTCGGGTGGAGCTCGGCGTGCTGCGCGTACAGGCGCTGGCGCTCGGTCTCATCGGTGATCGTCGCAGTGGCCTCGAACGTCTCGCCGCCGACCTCGGCGGTGACCCGCGGATCGGCCTTCAGGTTGTGGAACCAGGCCGGGTGCTTCGGCGCCCCGCCCATCGATGCGACGATGACGTAGCGATCCCCGTCGCGAGAGTAGACGAGCGGCGTGCTCTGGCGGCTCCCGGACCGGGCACCGGTCGTGGTCAGGATGATCATCTGCCGGCCGACGAATGGGCCGCTGGTCGCCTGGCCGCCATTGGACCGAAGCTCGTCGATCAGGTCGTGGTTGAAATCGGACATCGTCTCTGCTCCCCGCGTGTCAGCATATGGTTGCGTTGCGAACGAGTGTAGCAGGTCTGTTGCGTCATCAACTATCAGCGAAGCGAGGAAGCCTGCATGAACATGTCAGATCCCGCCGAACGTGTGCGCCCCCTCCTGCGGACGCGCCAGGTACGCGAGTTCACGCCCGAATGCGGAGCTGGTCGCCCTGACCGATGTGGCGCGCTGGTCGGGGAGCAGCAAGAACTCGCAGCCGTGGCGGTTCATCGTCGTCCGGGACCGCGCGGTCCTGCAACGCCTCCACGAGGCGGGACTGCCCCAGACGCGGTCGCTGAAGACCGCGCCCGCGGCGATCGCGATCGTCCTCGGCGGTGATCCGGCCGATCCCGACCAGGCCTTCGACGAGGGGCGTGCCGCCGAGCGGATGCTCGTCGCGGCCGGACTGCTCGGGATCGGCGCCGGGATCGCCTGGATCTTTCCCCAGGTGCGACCGCTCGTCGCCGAGCTGCTCGGTCTGCCGCCGGACCGGTTCGTCCGAACGTTCGTCGTCGTCGGGCACCCGTCGGAAGATGCCATGCGTCCGAAATCCGCGCCCGGGATGGCCCGCCTCCCGAGATCCGAGACGGTCATGCACGAGCGCTGGCCGGAAGGCTGAGCGATGTCCCGATCGGACCGGGCCGGCGACGTCCTCAACCGTCGTGCCCTCAACCGAGCCACGCTCAGTCGGCAGCTCCTGCTGGAGCGCTCGACGATGTCCGTGGCGTCCACGCTGGAGCATCTCGTGGGGATGCAGGCGCAGACGCCCCATACGGCCTACGTCGGGCTGTGGGGCCGGCTCGAAGGCTTCAGCCCGGAACAACTCTCCGAGCTGCTGATCGATCGGTCCGCGGTGCGGCTGGCGCTCATGCGCGGCACGATCCACCTCGTCGTTGCCCGCGATGCGTGGGGGCTTCGGCCGCTCGTCCAGCCCATCCTCGATCGAGTCCAGCGCAGTCAATTCGGGAAACGGCTCGATGGGGTGGATATGGACGAGGTCGTGGCCATGGGTCGCACCTTCGTCGAGCAGCAGCCGAGAACGTTCAAGGCGATCGGCGATCACCTGCTGACCCGTTGGCCCGACCGGGATCGAGCCGGGCTGGAACAGGCGGTTCGGGCCGGCGTGGCACTCATCCAGGTGCCGCCCCGCGGTGTCTGGGGTCGCAGCGGCCCGATCGCGCACACCTCGATCGAGGCATGGCTCGGGGATGCACCGCAGGACTTGCCATCGATCGACGCCGTCATCCGCCGCTACCTCGGCGCGTTCGGACCGGCCACCGTCATGGATGCCCAGGCATGGATCGGACTGACCCGGCTTGGCGAGGTCTTCGACCGGCTGCGGCCGGAGCTCATGACGTTCCGGGACGAGCGGGGCCGGGAGCTGTTCGATCTTCCGGAGGCCCCGCGGCCGGACCCCGACACCCCGGCGCCGCCGCGCCTGCTGTACGACTTCGAGAACATCCTCCTGTCGTACGCCGATCGCTCGCGGGTCCTGCCGCCAGAGCTCACTCGGGGTCTCGACTCGCGCACCCAGGAGTCCCTCAGCACGTTCACGCTCGACGGTTTCGTGGCCGGGACGTGGGGGATCCGGCGCGCGGGCCGGACGGCCACGCTGGTCCTCACCCCGGTCGATGCGGTGTCGAAGCCGGACAGGCTCGCGCTTACCGCCGAGGGCGAGGGATTGCTGCGGTTCGCGGCAGCCGAGGCCGCGAACCACGAGGTCCGGTTCGCAGCCGCGTGACCCCGGACGGAGACGCCGATCCGCACGCTGGCACCGAACCGCAATGGACGCGACTCTTGCCATGCGGGACGACGAGATGTCACACTGCGGCAACCATGAACCGATGGACCGGCCACGCCTGTATGTGTCGCCCCTCTGCCGAGCAGGGCAGGTGGTGTCGTTAGGCGTGCGATCCAGGTATCCCGCACGCCAGACCTCCACTGACGCCCCTGCCGGAGCAGGGGTTTTTTGTTGCCCGCGACACAGCCGTCACACAAGGACCACGACATGACCATCCTCGATCTCTCGGCACGGCCGACCATCTCGACTTCTGAGCTCAGTGCCCGCCTCGGTGACTCGACGCTCACCATCGTGGACGTCCGTCCGCTCATCGCCTACAACGGCTGGCGACGCGGAGAGGACGCCCGTGGCGGGCACATCCCGGGCGCCGCCGCGTTCCCCATCGCGTGGCTCGACAGCGTCGACGAGGTCGAGATCGAGCGCCTGCTCGATTCGAAGGGGATCGTCCCGGGCCGCGAGATCGTGATCTACGGCGACGGTGCGGACGACGCCCGGGCGCTCGCTGCCAAGCTCGAGACGCTCGGCATCGAGGGTGCTCGGGTCTATGAGGACGGGCTATCGGGTTGGGCAGTCGACGAGAGCCGGCCCCTCGATCGACTCGCGCACTACGACAAGCTCGTCCACATCGAGTGGCTGCGCGATGTCCTCGCCGGAAAGACGCCCGAGGCTGCACCTGCCGGCAAGTTCATGCTCTTCCACGTCAACTTCGGCGTCCCGGAGGAGTACGCCGAGGCCCATATCCCCGGCGCGCTCTATCTCGACACCAACTGGCTCGAGGATCCGGCGGACTGGAACCGGCGTTCGCCCGAGGCGATCGAGGCCGCCCTGCTGCAGCTCGGCATCGCCAGGGACACCACGGTCATCGTGTACGGTCGAGACACCGAGGGCGACGCGAACGAGAAGTGGCCCGGTCGGCGGGCCGGCCAGATCGCGGCGACCCGCGCGCTGATGATCCTTCGCTATGCGGGGGTCGACGATGTCCGGCTGCTCGATGGCGGCTACGACTGGTGGGTCCGTGCCGGAAACCCGGTCGAGACCGTCGACCGCCAGCCCACGCCGATCGAGGCGTTCGGTGCGACGGTCCCGGTGCGGCCCGAGGTCATCGTCGATATCGAAGAGGCGAAGCAGATCATCGCGGACCCGGAAGGCGCCGCGCTGGTGAGCGTTCGCACCTGGCGCGAGCACATCGGCAACGTCAGTGGCTACAACTACATCGGCCCGGCTGGCCGGATCAAGGGCGACGTGTGGGGCAACTGCGGGACCGACGCCTATCACATGCAGCACTACCGCAACATCGACAACACGATGCGCGCCTATCCGGAGATCGCCGCCAACTGGGAAGAGGCGGGGATCACCGCCGACAAGTGGGTCGCCTTCTATTGCGGCACGGGATGGCGCGCCAGCGAGACCTGGTTCTACGCCTATCTCCAGGGCTGGGAGCGGATCGCCGTCTACGACGGCGGCTGGTTCGAATGGAGTCAGGACCCGATCAACAACCCGATCGAGGTCGGGGAGCCGCAGGAGGAATCGGCCGCCTAGCCGTTCGATACGTGCCCGTAATGGCGTGGCCGTTGCCCGTCACGTGCGGGTGCGTTCGGGACTCGTATGTTGAGCGCGCTCGAAGGAGCTTCGAACATCTAGTGATCTGACCGTTGTTTACAGTGGTCGGAGCAGCTAGTGATCGATGGTTCCTTCGGGCGTTTTTTGCATCCCCGGCCCCCGGAGAGCCCCGCGAAGCCTAGGGGATGAGGACCTTCGTGAAGTCCTTGCCGTTGTAGCGATCGAGATCGACCCGACCCGCGATCCCGGGCACCGAACCGCTCGATGTGTACTGCCAGAACGTCCAGCCCTTGCCGGCCCAGTTGGCGGCGGGGACGAGCGGCGCGGTGGCGGCCGTCCAGTGGGCGATCCACAGGATATTGAAGCCGTTGACGGCGAACCAGCTGGTATCGGCCATCGAGTTCGTCCAGAAATTCGGCGAGACATAGATCAGCGCCCGGACACCGATGCGCTGATAGATGCGCCCGACGTACGCCTGGACCCAGGCCGTCAGGACCGGAGGCGTGAGGCTCCCGCTCCGTTCGAGATCGAGGACGGGCAGCATGTCGCCCTTGACCGGCGTGGCTGCGGCGAGGAAGTAATCGGCCTGGGCGATCGCGTCACCGGCGGCCGCGGTCGGCGTCGCAAAGTGGTAGGCACCCACCTTGAGACCGGCCGACCGGGCATTCGCCCGATTCGAGGCGTAGTAGGGGTCGATGTAGGTCGTGCCCTCACTCGCCTTCATGAACGCGAAATGCTTGCCGGCCGCCGCCACCCGGGCGAAGTCGATGGTGCCCTGCCAGTTGCTGACGTCGATGCCCTCCGTCATGTTGACGAATGCCGGCGGTGTCGGGGTGGGGACCGGGGTCGGTGCCGGCGTGGCGGTCGGTGCCGGGGTCGGGGTCGGGACGGGGCTCGATGACGGAGCCGCGGTCGGGGTCGCGGCCGGCGTGACGGCGGGGGTCGGGCTCGGGGTGGGGACGCTCGTCGGGACCGGGGACGCGCTTGGCGTCATGGTCGGCGTCGGAGGGACCACCAAGGCCGCGGCCGTCTTGAACAGGCCCAGCGCGGCGTAGACCACCGGGACGCCGTAGAGCGTCTGGACGGCGACGTCATTCACCCTGGTGACCTGGAACCAGCCGGTCCCGGCCACGGTCTTTCCGGCGCACGTCGTCGACCACGCCGCTCCGGTCACGCCCCGCGCGACGAGCACCTTGGCGTTCGTGGCGATGATCGTCCTGGCGGGAGTCGTCTTGGCGGGCCCCAGCCGCAGGTATGCCTCGCAGGCCGCGTATCTGGTCAATGGGGCCGGTGCCAACGGCCTGAACAGGCTCGATGCGGCGTAGACATAGGTCACGCCGTACAGGGCTCTGACACTCTTCCCGTTGACCGCGCTGATCCGGTACCAGGTCCTGCCGGTGGCCGTCTTTCCTGCGCAGCTCGTCCGCCAGCTGCCGCCGGTCACCGTGGCGACGACCGCCACCCGCGTCGAGGTCGCGACGACCGCTCGAGGTCGTGCCGCCACGGTCGCGCTCGCTCGCAGGTTTGCGCCGCATGGGGTGATCTTCACGACGGTGGCGCCGAGGACCTCACCCGGCACGGTGACGGCGGCGAGTGCGAAGAGCAGCAATGCC
>DASYJV010000278.1:0-2228 GCA_035996105.1 Candidatus Limnocylindrales bacterium
GCTGCGCCGGATCGGCGGCGACCTCCCGGCGAACGTCTCGATCCGCCACGCCTCCGAGGTGGTGGGTATGGACGAGCATCCGGCACGCGCCCTGCGCGACAAGAAGGACTCGACCATCCTCGTCGCCACGGACCTCGTCAAGAACGGCGAAGCCGACGCGCTCGTGACCGCCGGTCACACCGGGGCGGGCATGGCCGCCGCGGTCCTCCGCCTTGGCCGGCTGCCGGGCGTCGACCGGCCCGGGCTGGCGGTCCAGCTGATCGCCGAAGGCGGCACGCTCGTGCTCATCGACATCGGGGCGAACCCGGACTCGAGCCCGGAGAACCTCGCCCAGTACGCGCGGATGGGCGCGATCTTCAGCGAGCGGGTCCTCGGCGTCGCGTCGCCGCGGGTCGCCCTCCTGTCGATCGGCGAGGAGAAGGGCAAGGGCGACCTCCGGATCCAGCAGGCGACCGAGCTCCTCGACGGCACGAACCTGAATTTCATCGGGAATGTCGAGGGCAAGGACCTCACGAAGCACCTCGCCGACGTCGTCGTCTGCGACGCGGTCCTCGGCAACGTGGTGATCAAGTTCTTCGAGGGCCTGTCGACCTATATCTTCGATCTGTTCCGGGGCGAGTTCAGCGGGTCGCTGCGCGGCCGGCTGGCCTACCTGCTCCTCCGGCCGGGGATCGCGCGGATCCGGACGACCTTCGACTGGGAGCGGGTCGGTGGGTCGCCGTTGCTGGGGGTCAAGGGAAACGTGATCATCACCCACGGCCGGGCCCGGCGGCGAATGATCGGCTACGGCGTCGGGGTCGCCGCCGACATGGCCCGGACCCGCGTCCCGGAGCTGATCGCTGAAGCGCTCCGACCGGCCCCGGGGAGTGGCGCCTCCGACCGGAGAGCGAATCGGTCCGCCCCCGCCACGACGACGACGGTCGAGACCAGCCTGTGAGCCCCGATCTGACCGTCGGGAAGGGTGTCATCGATGAGACGGTCCGACTCGCGGCGCTCGCCATCCCGGGCGTTGCCCGGGTATCGCGCGGTGGACCTGGTTGGCGGGTCGCCCTCGCCGGTTCGCCGATCGTCACCCAGGTGACCGCGGACGGCGTGCGCGTTCGCGTCTGGATCGTGGCCCGGCCCGGCCAGGCTCTCACGCAGCTCGGGCAACAGGTCCGGGTGGCCGTCGGCGCCGCCGTCGAGCGGCTCCTCGACCTTCGGCTGGAGTCGGTCACGGTGACCGTCGATGGCGTCGGAGCCTAGCCCGGCAACGGACCGGGTCCGGTCGCTCCGGGCGGGGCGGCGGCTGGCTCTGGCCGCCGTGTTCGAGGCGGAGTTCGGGCAGCGGACGGCCGAGGCGATCTTGGAGCGACACCTGGCCGAGACCGAGGGCGACGCGCGGGCGGCGGATCTGGCTCGGAGCCTGGTCCGGGCGGTCGTCGCTCACCGGGACACGATCGACGCCGAAATCGTCCAGGCGGCTCCCCAATATCCGGTCGGACAGCTCGCCCGGATGGACCGCGCACTGCTCCGTTGCGCCATCGGTGAGGTGCTACACTCGCCGACGCCGGCCCGGGTGGCGATCGCCGAATGGGTCGAGCTGGCGCGAAGCTACAGTGGAGACCCGATGAGACGCCTGATGAATGGCGTTCTCGGGAAGATCGCCCGGTCGGTCGGCCGCTAAGTCGTCGACATCCACCACTCCGAGGAGGGAGTCTCAGTGTCCACCACCTACGAGCGACTGAAGAAGATCGTCGTCGAACAGCTTGGCGTCGAGGAGGACGAGGTCAAGCCCGAGGCTTCGTTCGTCGACGATCTGAACGCCGATTCGCTCGACCTCGTGGAGCTCATCATGAGCCTCGAGGAGGAGTTCGGGACCGAGATCTCGGACGAGGACGCCGAGAAGATCCGGACCGTCCAGGACGCGGTCGACTACATCGACGAGCGCTCGACCTAGGCCCTCGCCGACGCCGCGACCAGGCAATCCCGGGACCGTGCGTCCCGCGGCAGCGCTGGCAGAACGACTCGGCCTCGCGGTCGGCACCGGCGACCTCATCGAACAGGCGCTCGTCCACAGCAGCTGGCTCCACGAGCACCCCGACGAAGCTCCCGGCCACAACGAGCGCCTCGAATTCCTCGGTGACGCCGTGGTCAACCTGGCCATCTCCGATGCGCTCTTCGCCGCGTATCCGGCCGACGACGAAGGGTTGCTGAGCGCCCGCCGGGCGGCCATCGTGTCGACCGTC
>DASYJV010000279.1:0-3354 GCA_035996105.1 Candidatus Limnocylindrales bacterium
ACGCCGATCCGCAGCCCGTACCGCGTCGCCGTCGTCCAGCCGACTAGGGACTCGCGGACGCGCGCCGCCCGAAGGGCGTATGTGTGCTCTGCCAGGACCGTGGCGCGGTACGTCGCGGCTCGCTCGGCCGCCGGCCCAGGGTCGGCCAGCAGCCGTTCCACCAGGGCCACCAGCGACGCCGCATCCGACCACGAGGGGAACGCCTCGTCGAACAGGTCGTGGACACCGATCGCGCCGCTGCTGGCGACCGTTGCTCCCGCCGCGACGGCATCGAACACGCGCGAGTTCACCGAGCCGCACGCCTTGGTCGGCAGCGCCGCGTCGTCGACCACGATGCGGGCCGAGGCATAGGCGCGCGGCAGGTCCTCGTAGGGCAGGAACCCGCGGTGGATACCGGCAAAGCTGGGCAGCTGCTCCCAGCCGCGCCCGTAGACATGGACCGAGAAGCCGCGCTCGGCGAGGGCCGGCAGGGCATCGACGACGTCCCGGTGCTGGCCCCAATAGCTGCCTACGAACAGGACATCGCAGGTAGCCTCCGGGCGGGTCTCGGCGACCTCGAATCGGTCCGGGTTCGTCGCGATCGGAAGGAGCGTGGCGACCTTGGCCGTCCGGTCGCGCACCATGTCGACGATCGCCCGGCTGGAGCCGAAGACCAGGTCGTAGTCGTCGAACCACGGGCGCTCGAGCCAGCGCTCGGGCCAGCTCCGGACCCAGGCCATGGTGACCAGGTGGCGAGGCATCCGCCGGATGTCGCAGGCATCGAGCATCACGATGACCGCCTCGATCGATGGGTCGGGTCTGTACCAGCCATCCGCCGGACGCTCGAGGTAGCTGATCCGCCATCCCAGTGCCTGCAGCGCATCGCCGAGCTCGTGCCCGGTGAACCAGTCGCCGAAGCCGGCATCCGGGTCGAGGCTGGTCACCGTGATCGCGACGTGGAACGGGTTGCTGGAATAGCGCTCGCCGCCGGCGATCGCGTCGAGGGTCGCCTCGCGAAAGATGCGGGGGCCCCAGCGATCGAGGTAGGCCTCGCGATTGGCGGTCACGCGCTTCCGGTAGCGCGCGCGATCGGCCACGCGCGTCGCGGACTCGTGATGCCACAGGGCGGCCCGGCCGTCATACACGAGCCGTCCACCGGCGCCCCGCAGCCTGAGACAGAGATCGATGTCCTCGATGCCATAGTCATAGGCCACCGAGAAACCACCGGCCGCCTCGAATGCGTCGCGGCGGACGAGCAGGCAGGCGGCCGTCAAGGCCGGCCGTTCCTCGATGGCGACCGCGGCCGGAGCCAGCGGGTCCTCACCGGCGCCGAGCACGATCGGCATCGGGACCGGGGCGCTTCGATCGAACGCCACACCGGTATGTTGGAGCGTCAGATCGGCATATTTCGCCCCGGCCCGCCGGCTGCCTCGATGGCGGGGGTAGATGAGCCGCGCGCCCGCGGCCGCCGCACCGGTGGTGGTCAGCGTCTCGACCAGGTAGCCCAGCCAATGCTCGGTGATGGGGTCGACGTCGTTGTTGAGGAAACAGATGAGCTGGCCCGTCGCCGCGTCGACGCCTTGTCCATTGGCCACCGAGAACGAGCGATTCGCGACGTTCCTGATGACCTTGAGCGGGAACGGCATGGCGAACCGCTCGGCGAGGTCCGGCGACCCGTCGGTCGAGCCGTTGTCGATGACGATGACCTCGATGCTCCGGTAGGCGGTCGCCGCGATCCCTGCCAGACACCGTTCGAGGTGGGCGAGGCCGTCGCGATTGAGGATGACGATCGAGACGAGCGGACCTTCGGTGACCGCGGCCGGTGGGCTGTCGCGCCGGATGGCGGCGGCCAGTGCCTGCTCGGATTCGGGCGACGCCCTGAGACCGCGCATCCGGAACCACTCGAGAAGACGACGCCGGACGGCGCGTGCGGCGAGCCGTGGCCGCATGGCCAGCGTCGGGATGGTCTCGGCGATGGATCGCGCCCGGACGGAGATGCCGACCACGAGCCGCACCGACCGCCGCCCGCGCAGCCGGTCGTACCCGCTGCGCATCTGGCGGAGTTCGGCGGCACGCTCCCGGTTCGCCGCTGAGGCCTCGCGCAGTCGCTCGCGATCCTGCGCCAGCTCGCGCTGGAGCACCTCGATGGAGCGCTCGAGTTCCGCGATCCGCTCGGCCTCGCTGGGAGTCGGCGGCTTTCCGGTCGGACCCATCAGGTGGATGTCGACCCTCGATCGGCTGCCACGGTCGCGATCCATCGAAGGCGTTCGCCATCATGGGTGGTGGCACGTCGATCGGTGGTCACGGATCCTCCGGCGGGTCCGGGACGCCTCAGCAGGAGGGTGGGCGGGTCGCGGACAGCGGCAGTCTAGCCGCAACGGGACCGTACCGCCGCTCGAGGATCAGCCGGACGACCGCTGGTACCATCGGCCTCCCATGGCCGACCGGGATCGCTTCTACATCACCACGTCCATCGCCTATGCGAACAACAAGCCCGGGCTCCACACCCTCTACGAGGTCATCGGAGCCGATGCCATCGCGCGCTGGCACCGGATGGTCGGGGAAGAGACGCGGTTCCTGACCGGGACGGACGAGCACTCGATCAACATCGCCCAGGCCGCCGTCGACGAGGGACGCCCGACGCGGGCGTTCGTCGATGAGAAGGTCGCGCTGTTCAAGGCCGCCGAGGAGGCCCTCGGCATCGCGCCGGATCGGTTCATCCGGACGACTGACCCGGACCACATCCGAGCCGCCCAGGAGATGGTGAGGCGGGCCCACGCCAACGGCGATATCTACCTCGGCACGTACGAAGGCTGGTACTGCCCGAACGAGGGCTTTCGGAACGCGACCGACGTCGTGGAGACGGCGCGCGGGGTGATCTGCCCCAACCACCCCGATGTCCCGCTCCAGTGGCTGACCGAGCGCAACTGGTTCTTCCGGCTGTCGGCCTACCAGGAGCGACTCGAACGGCATTTCGCCGACCATCCCGAATTCGTCCAGCCCGACCACCGCCGCAACGAGATGCTCGGGTTCATCCGAAGCGGGCTCGAGGATTTCTCGATCAGCCGTGAGCGGACGCCGGGTGACTGGGGGATCCCGTTCCCGATCCGCGAGGATGGATCGTCGTCAGAGCTCCCCGACGGCAGCTGGGATCCGGCGGCGGGCAAGATCTATGTCTGGTATGACGCCCTCATCAACTACATCACCGGGGCCGGCTTCCCGGACGACCCCGAAAGCGTCGCTCGGTGGTGGCCGGCCGACCTGCACGTGATCGGCAAGGACATCGCGCGGTTCCACACCATCTTCTGGCCGGCGATGCTGTGGAGCGCCGGTCTCGAGGCGCCCCGGCAGGTGTGGGTCCACGGCTGGCTGCTC
>DASYJV010000280.1:0-5521 GCA_035996105.1 Candidatus Limnocylindrales bacterium
GTCTGGTACGGCCCGCTCGGGCCTACCCGTGGCCAGGCCAAGGTCAGCGTCGACGGCGTCTACGTGAAGACCGTCAACCTCACTCGGAACACGTTCCGGGCTCGAGCGGCGGTATTCACGGCTGGCTGGGCGACGGCCGCCGCGCACACCCTGACGATCGAGGTCGTCGGCACGAAGGGCCATCCATACGTCGCGATCGACGAGCTGATCGTCACGGACTAGCCCTAGCGGGTGGCGAGGACCTCGATCTCCACCCGGAAGTCCTCGGCCAGGGCGGTCACGCCCACCGTCGCCCTGGCCGGCGGCTCCGTCGGGAAGTACTCCCGGTAGACCGCGTTGAACGCGGCGAATTCGCTGAAATCGAGCAGGTAGACGGTGCTGCGCACGATATCGGCATAGTCGAGACCGACCGCGCGCAGCAGCCGTCCGACGTTGTCGAGCATCGCGCGGGTCTCGGCCTCGATCCCGCCTGGCACGGCTCCATGGCCGCCCGGCAGCTGGCCGACCTGCCCGGCCAGGAAGACGAAGCCATTGGCTTCGACCACCTTGGAGAACGGGTACCCACCCGCTTCGAGACCTGGCCCGTCCGGGACCACCTTCGGCATGACCGCCTCCTCATCGTCACTGGGGCCGCTAGCGTACCCAGCGCGCCCGGTCCTAGAACCGCCGTCCGGCCGCCTCGAGCGCCCGCCGCGACCACCAGGCGAGATCGTCGGCGGCGGACACCCCGGTCGGCAGGACGGCGCCGGCTTCGGCATCGAGCCCCTTGCGCCAGCCCCGCGCCAGGAGGCCGATGATCCAGGCGAGGTCTCGCTGGAGCTCCCAGTCGCCGATCGTCGCATCGAGCCCACGCGGCGGCAGGGTGATCGGCTTGCCCGGCGGTGCGCCGACGGCCGGCCAGCGACCGCCCATGACGAGCGGATCCCTCGCCGCGCGCTGGGCCGCGGCCCGGTAGCGGGCAAGCACCTCGTCGGGGCCGATGGGCAGGAGCGCCGAGTTCGAGACGAGCAGCCAGCCGAGCTCGACCGCCACCGGGGCGAGGGTCATCAGCTGCCAGTCCACGAGCGCGACCCGGCCGTCGTCGAGCAGGGCGACATTGGCGAGCTTGAGGTCGCCGTGGAGACCGGTCTCGGGCAGCGCTCGCAGCGCCTTGAGCAGCGGCGACGGATCACCCGCCAGCCGGTCGATCAGGGTGACCGCCGCCGCCGACGCGGTCCGATCGAACGCGTCCCAGCCGTCCAGGAAGCGGTCGCCGACGGCCAGCCCCTCGGCCCGGTAGCGTTCGGCGGCGGGGCGCGACAGGAGCAGCAGTCGACCGGGAAGGGGGCACCACGGCCAGCCCCAGCCTCGGCTGGTCGGCCCGTAATCGGCCCAGGGCATCGCGTGGAGCCGGGCGATGGCGTCGATGACGCGATCGAGCGTCGCCGGACCGATGACCGGTCCGCCCGGTCGTTCCCAGGCGATCAACTCGTTCGACAGGTCCGGCATGAGGATCGCGACCGCCCCGCCATCGCGGCCCGCACCGAGGTACGGCGCGACGAGGGGGTCGACGAGTCGTGGGCCGGAGCCGGCCATGAACGCTTCGCGGAGACGGAGGTCGCCGGTGGCTCGCACGATCCAGTCCGCCCGAGATGAGGTCCGCTTCAGGATGAACCGCTCGTCACCGCGCTGGAGGGCGGTCAGCGTCGCGCCGGACCAGCCGTCGTTGGGGAAGGCTGTCTCGGGCAGATCCGCCAGTCCATTGGTCGCGAGGAGTCGCCGAAGGGAGCGCGTCGTCCCGGCGCTCAGCAGGGTGCCGGGACATCGCCGGATCCGTCGGCACCGCCATCGAGGTAGACGACGTGCGAATCCGGGCAGTTGCGCGTCAGGACGACGACCAGTGGGTCGACCCTCGACGCATTGGCCTCGACGTGGATCTCGCCGGCCGGGATGTAGACGAAGTCGCCGGCGGACGCCTCCATCTCGGATTCCACGCCGGTCGGTCCCCAGGTGTAGTGGGCCGCGCCAGACAGGATGTAGATCGAGGTCTCGCAGTCCCCGTGATGATGGAGCCGCGTCCGATCGCCCGGCGCGGTGGAGACGATCGACGAATAGAGACGCTCCGAGCCGACGGTCGGCTTCGAGATCGCGATCGAGCGCTCCATGCCCGGATGCTGGCCGATCGTGGTCTGTCGATCGGCCGGGGTGACGCGGACGGCCATGGACCGATGATACGAGCGGGTACCATCCGGCGCGTGCGACGCTGGACCCCCGACCCCACCCGGTTCCCACGGTTCCGGCTGCTCGACGAGCCATCGCCCCTTGCGCCGCTGGCGCGCCTTTCGGCGGTCCTGGAAGGTCGCGCCGAGATCTGGATCAAGCGCGAGGACCTTCTCCCGCTCGCATTCGGTGGCAACAAGCTGCGCAACCTCGAGTTCCTCATCGGCGCGGCGGTGGCCGAGGGCGCCGACTGCCTGGTGACGACCGGCCGGCGCTGGTCGAACCATGCGCGGCTGACCGCCGCCGCCGGTGCAAAGGCCGGTCTGAGCGTCCACCTCGTGCTGTCCGGTCCCCGGACCGATCCGCCCAACCCCGGGCTGCGGCTCGATGCCCTCCTTGGCGCCACGGTCCACCAGGCAGCCACCGACGACCGGGCCGAACGTGCCGCGCTCCTCGAGCGCGTCGTCGCGGACCTGCGAGCCGCCGGTCGCCGGCCGTCGATCATCCCGATCGGCGGGACCGGGATCGTCGGCGCCGTCGGCCAGGTCCTTGCGGCGCTCGAGCTCGTGGACGTGGCCCGCGCCCGTGGCGCGATCCCCGACGCGATCGTGGTCCCCTCAGCGACCGGCGGGACGCAGGCCGGCCTGCTCGTCGGGATCCGATCGGCCGGGATCCCGGCCGTCGTGCACGGGTACGCGGTCACGCCACCCGACGAGCTACGGGTCACCATCGCGACGCTGACCGCGGGACTGTCGGCACTCCCCGGGCTGACGGCCGTCGACGAGACGGAGATCAGCCTTGACGGGAGCCAGCTCGGCGATGGCTACGGCCGGCCGACGCAGGCGGCGACCGCGGCGATCGAGCTGCTGGCGCGGACCGAGGGGATCCTCGCCGACCCGATCTACACCGGCAAGGCGCTTGCCGGGCTCATCGCGCTGGTCCGGGAGGGTCGCCTCGACGGCCGCCGCGTGGTGTTCTGGCACGCCGGCGGTGCCCCGGGGCTGTTCGAGCCGCTCGACGGGTGAGGCGCTCGGTCTAGCCGATGTCGAGGATGCGGTAGCGGCGTTCGCCGGCTGGCGTGGTGACCACGACGTCGTCGCCCTTGTCGCGGCCCACGAGCGCCCGACCGACCGGTGAGGACGACGAGATGCGCCCGCGTGGGGGGTCCGATTCATCGGCACCGACGATCGTATAGGTGACCGTATCGCCATCGTCCTCCACGGTGACGACCGAACCGAGCCCGACGCGCGACCCCGCGACGGGCGCCTCGACGATGACAGCCGAGCGCAGACGCGCCTCGATCGCCTGGACCCGACCCTCGAGGAATGACTGCTCTTCGCGAGCCGAGTGGTATTCGGCGTTCTCCTTGAGGTCGCCGTGCTCCTTGGCCGTCCGGATCCGGGCGATGACCTGCGGGCGTTTGACCAAGGTCAATTCGTCGAGCTCGGCACGGAGCCGCGCCTCGCCCTCCGCCGTCACGGCCTCGGCCCCGACGATGGGCGCCGACCCGTTCGTATCCGGGGTGGCCGATGGGGCCGCCTTGGGTCGACCCGCGCTGCTGGCCCGGGGCGTCCTCGGTGCGGCCGCTCGCCGCTTGGGGAGCGCCGCTCCGCCGCGGGCGCCCTCGGCGTCGCCGTCGGCGACCCGGATGATCCGGTGCGCTGGTCGCGGCGCCTCGGCGGGCTCCGCGATGAGCGAGCCGGTCAGGCCGGTCGACCGGCGCTCGCCGCCCGGGCGTCGCAGGTTCGCCCACGGCAGGACCACGCTCCGATCCGGCGATGCCGCGCGCTCCGCCTCGGGGACGGCGGCGGCGAAGGCGGCCAGCATCGCGTCCTCGTACTCCTCGGTGGCGGTGGTCCCGGCCCACCAGACCTTGAGCCCGGCGAGCGAACGGAGCGTCTTGAGCCAGTGGCCGCCGGCCGCCGGCCGTCGGTCGCCGAGCTCGGTGCGGGCGATGGCCGCGACCCGTCGCGCGATCGAGACATCGGAGGAGCCGATGTACAGGACGGTCTGCGACGGCAGCCAGAACGATCCGAGCCGAGCCGCGAGCGCACGCGAGGTGGGCCGCTCGCCATCGAGCCGCAGCGTCTCGACGCGTTCGATCCATTTGCCGACCCGCGTCAGCTCGATCGGAGCGGCGGCGAGCGGGGCGGGCGATTCGATGACGAAGATCCCCGGTCCCTGGGCCGGGACCGGCCGTCCCCAGACCATGGGACCGTCGGCCATGAGACCGACCGAGCGAAGGAGCGAGGCGGCGCTGGCGTCTTGGGTCATCGTCCGATGGTACAGGCGGGACGCCCGCGCTATGGTGCGCCGCACATGGCAAGCGGTCACCAGTCGTGAAACGGGCCACCCGGACACCCGTCCTGGCGTTGGCCATCGCGGTCGTCGTCCTCGTGACGTGGCTCGCCGCTCCGCTCCTCTCGGCGCCCGACCCGGTCGCGATGACGGCTCCGTCGGCCTCGACCACCGGCAGCGTCGCTCCGCGGCCGGATCCGACGGGCAGCCCGGCTCCCCGGCCGGATCAGACGGCCGGTGCCTCCGCCAGCGCGTCCCAGCCGACCGCAGCTCCGTCAGCCAGTGCCGCGACCTCCGGCTCACCCGGCGCATCCCCCGGCCCGACACCGCCAGGCGTGCCCTGGCTCCCGCCGGTGCGGCGCTATCGGGCTCGGGCGACGCCAAGCCTCCGGGCGGCCCTCGACGCCCGGCTCGATGTGCTCCGGGTGAAAGCCGGGATCCCTGGCATCTCGGTCTCCATCGTCTTCGCCGACGGCTCGCGCTGGGACGGGACCTCGGGGATGGCCGACGTGGCCGCGAGACGTCCGGTCACGCCCGACACGGTCTTCCCGGTGGCCAGCATCTCCAAGACCTTCACCGCGGCCCTCATCCTGGCCCTCGCGGCAGAGGGTCGGCTCGGCCTGGACCTGCCGGTGACCAGCTACCTGCCCGCTCTGCCGATCGATCACGCGATCACCGTCCGACAGCTGCTCGATCACCGGAGCGGGCTGCGCGACTTCTTCTTCGGCCCCGGGATCGACCGTGCCCTGCTCAGCAGACCGGGACTCGTGTGGACGGCCGATCGGTCGCTGCGCTATGTCGGCAAGCCGTTCGGCAAGCCAGGGACGGCCTGGCACTACTCCAACACGAACTACCTGCTCCTCGGGCTCCTCGCGCAGGCCGTCACCGGCGAGACGGTCGCCGCCCAGCTGCACGATCGCTTCCTCTCCCGCCTCGGGCTCGACCACACCTCCTACCAGGCGGTCGAGCCGCCGCATGGACCGCTCACCCACGCCTATCGCTTCACGGGCTCGAATGTCCGGCT
>DASYJV010000281.1:0-7566 GCA_035996105.1 Candidatus Limnocylindrales bacterium
CGGGCCGGGTCTTCGCCGACCTCATGCGCTTCTTCGCGATCCACCACCGCGAGCGCTACGGCTGGGATGGGCCGCCGATCCACGACGCCGTCGCGGTGGCGTGGCTCGCACAGCCCGATCTGGTCATCTCCGTGCCACTCCGGATCGACATCGAGACGGATGGCACCCACACCCGGGGCCGCACCGTGGCGGACCCGGAGGGCCTCGCCGGGCGACCGGTCAATGCCGAGGTCGGGACCGCCATCGATCGGCCACGCCTCATCGACATGGTGGTCGAGGCCGTCGGGCAGTTCCCGTGAACGCCGGGTGGGCACGGGCCGGGGCCGGGGGGCGGGCGATGGCGGCCTCGATCACCCCGCGCGACATCGGCTTCGACCCCGCCGATCAGGAGTTCATCGCCGACCCTTATCCCGTCTACCGTCGGCTCCGCGACGACCATCCGGTCCTCTGGAACCCGGAGACCGGGCAATGGCTCATCTCGCGTCACGCGGATGTCAACCGGCTGCTGCGCGACCGTCGGCTGGGGCGGACATACGTCCACCAGTCGACCCACGCCGAGATGGGCCGTCCTGAGCCGCCGGCCTGGCATGCCCCGTTCCACGAGCTGAACGATGCGGGGATGCTCGACATGGAGCCGCCGGACCACACGCGGATCCGGCGACTGGTGCTCAGGGCCTTCACGCCGCGGACCGTCGAGGCGATGCGGGGTCGTATCCAGTCGGTCGTGGACGGCGTGATCGACGAGTTCGCCGGGGCGAGGGAGGTCGATCTCATCCGCGACTTCGTCGAGCCGCTGCCTGTCACCGTCATCGCCGAGCTGCTCGGGATCCCCGAGGCGGACCGTCATCTGCTCCGGCCGTGGTCGGCCGACTTCTGCCTGATGTACGAGCTCAATCCTTCGGCCGAGTCGGCCCACCGTGCGGTGACGGCCAGCCTCGAGTTCGGTGGTTACCTGCGGGACCTGCTGGCCGACCGACGCCGGCACCCCGGGAGCGACCTCATCAGCGCCCTGGCGGCCGTCGTCGATGGTGGCGACGCCCTGACCGAGGCGGAGCTGATCGGGACCTGCGTGCTGCTGCTCAACGCCGGCCACGAGGCGTCCGTCAATGGCGCCGGGAACGGCTGGTGGACGCTCCTGCGGCACCCCGCGGCGGTGGTCCGGATGCGGACCGACCCGGCGATCCTCGCGAGCGCGGTCGAGGAGCTCCTGCGCTACGACACCCCGTTGTCGCTGTTCGAACGGTGGGTCCTCGAGCCGATCGAGGTCGGCGGCATCGCGATCCCGCGCGGTGGCGAGGTCGCGCTCCTGTTCGGTGCCGCGAACCGCGATCCGGCGGCCTTCGACCGCCCCGATGATCTTGACCTCGCGCGGGCCCCGAACGCGTCGCTGTCGTTCGGCGCCGGGATCCACTACTGCCTCGGCGCTCCCCTGGCGAAGCTCGAGCTCGGGATCGCCTTCGAGACGTTCCTGCGGCGGGTCCCGCGGCTCGAGCTGGTCGAGGAACCACGCTGGAAATCGACCTTCGTGCTTCGAGGCCTGGAGACGCTGCGCGTCCGGATCTGATCGAAGGCCCGGGTCAGTCGCGGCCGCTCTTCAGCTCGTGAAGCCGCGCGTCGGAGATGCCGAAGTGATGGGCGATCTCGTGGTAGACCGTGTCCGCGACGGCGGCGGCGAGTGCCTCGGGCGTCCGGTTGGCCCGGATCAATGGCGCTCGAAAGATCGTGATCTTGCTCGGCGCCGCGGCCGCGTCCGCGGAGAGCCGCGTCCGCGGGATCCCCTGGTAGAGACCGTAGAGTCCACCGGCGCCGACTGATGCGAGCTGCTCATCGGTGGCCTCGTCCTCGATGACGATGGCTACGCTGCCGAGCTGATCCCGAAACGGCGCCGGGAGCGCCTCGAGGGCATCGATGACCATCGCCTCGAGATCCAGGTCGTGGGTGTCGGTGAGGGACATCCCCGGAACGATACCCGTCGACCGGTCGGGCCGGGCTCCTTCCGATCAGTCGGCGTCGAGCAGCGCGAGGACCGGAGCCATCGCCTCGAGCGCGGCCACGGTGCGCGGCCAGAGCAGGATCTCGACCTGGCTGAAGCCGCCGTCGCGGAACCCCCGAAGTCCCTCGGCGATCTCCTCGGCCGAACCTCGGAGTGGTACCGCCATGGCCTCGGCCGCGCCCGTGACGTCCGTCGGCTCGACGAAGATCCCCGCCGACCGGCCCACGGATGCCGGGTCCCGGCCGATCTCGAGGCAGGCGGCTTCGAACGCTGCGAGTCGCGGCGCGAACTCCGCCATCTCGCTCCGTTCCTCGACGTACCAGCTCCAGATGTCGGCATGCCGTGCGGCAAGCTTGAGCATTCTCGGGCCGCCGGCGCCGATCATGATCGGGATCTGGCCGGGACGCGGACCGAGCGGTCGCTGCTCAAGGTCGCGGGACGCGTGGTAGGTGCCCTCGAAGTCGGCCCGCCCCGCCCGCAGCAGGGGCACGATGATCTCGAGCGCCTCCTCGAAGCGGCCGATCACATGGTCCTCCGGCAGCCCGAAAGCATGGGCCTGCCTGCCCGCGTGCCCGGAACCGAGCCCGAAGACGAACCGCCCACCGCTGATCTCGTCCAGCGTCTCGACCGCCTTGGCGGTGACGGCGGGATTGCGGTGCAGGGCCGACAGGATCCAGGTGCCGACCTTCACCCGCGACGTCGCCGCGGCCACGGCCCCGGTCATCGCGACGCTCTCCCACCAGCCGTGGATCGAACCGTCGGCCTGGCGCCAAAGCAGCTCGTCAGGGATCCACACGGTGTCGAAGCCCATCGCCTCGGCCCGGATGGCCAGCTCGCGGATCTCGATCCAGCGCGGGGTCGAACCGTCGGTCCACGCTTCCTCCATGGGGAGCACGAGTCCGAGCTCGATGGACCGCACGGGACCTCCCTGGCTGCTTGAGGCCCGAGTCTAGCTCCCCGGCGGGATTTGCCACGGTGACCGACTCGGGCGGCCGCGTCGAGCAGCCCACGCCGGTACCATTGGCCTCCCGTGACGACCCTCGCGCCAAACGACTTCACCCACCTCCACGTGCACTCCGAGTTCAGCCTGCTCGACGGTCTCGGCAGGATCACGGAGCTGGTCGAATCGGCAGCCCAGCTGGGCATGGATTCGATGGCGATCACGGACCACGGCGCGCTCTACGGCGCCGTCGGGTTCTACCAGGCCGCGAGAGCGAAGGGCATCAAACCGATCATCGGTGTCGAGACCTACGTCGCGCGCCGATCGATGACCGACAAGGAGGGCAAGGCCGACGCCCAGCCCTTCCATCTCATCCTGCTCGCCCAGGATCTCGTCGGCTATCGGAACCTGTGCCGGCTCGTCACGGACGCCCATATCGACGGCTACTACTACAAGCCCCGGATCGATCGCGAGCACCTGGCCCGTCATAGCGAGGGGCTGATCGGGCTGTCGTCGTGTCTCAGTGGCGAGATCCCCAAGGCACTCGAGGTCGAGGACTGGGAGCTGGCCCGGAACCTCGCGGGCGAGTATGGCGACATCTTCGGCAAGGACCGCTTCTACCTCGAGCTCCAGGACCACGGCATGCCCGACCAGCGACGGCTCAACGAGCAGCTCCTGCGGCTGGCGCCGGAAGCGGGGCTTCCCCTCGTGGTCACCAATGACCTCCATTACGTCCGGGAGGACCAGTCGGAAGCGCACGACGTGCTGCTGTGCGTGGGGACCGGCAACAACCTCGACACGCCCAACCGGATGCGTTTCGACACCCACGAGTTCTACGTCAAATCCGCGGCCCAGATGGCGGCGCTCTTCCCCGACCATCCCGAGGCGATCGCCAACACCCGGCGGATCGCCGAGATGACCGATATCGAGCTGCCCCTCGGCCAGCTCCGGATCCCGCATTTCCCGGTCCCCGACGGCCACACCGTCGAGAGCTGGCTGCGGGCCGAGTGTCAGCGCGGTCTCGAGCGCCGCTACGGGGTCGTCACGCCGGAGCTCCAGACGCGTCTCGATTACGAGCTCGGCGTCATCCTGTCGATGGGCTACGCCGGCTATTTCCTGATCGTCGCCGACTTCATCGCGTTCGCCCGCGAGCAGGGGATCCAGACGACCTGCCGTGGCTCGGCCCCGGGCTCGATCGTGACCTACACCCTCGGCATCACCCCGGTCGACCCGATCCTCTACCAGCTCCCATTCGAACGCTTCCTCAACCCGGATCGGGTGACGATGCCCGACATCGACGTTGACTTCGAGGACGGACGGCGCGAGGAGGTCATCGCCTACGTCGGCCGCAAGTACGGCCAGGACCACGTCGCCCAGATCATCACCTTCGGCACGATGCTGGCCCGGGCGGCCATCCGCGATGTCGGTCGGGTCCTCGGCCACAGCTACGGGGAGGTCGACCGGATCGCCAAGGCCGTGCCGAACCAGCTGGGCATCCGGCTCGACGAGGCCATCGCGACGTCGCCCGAGCTGCGCGGGATGGTCGAAAACGATCCGGCGGTCCGGCGCATCACCGACTTCGCCCGTCACCTGGAGGGCGTCGCCCGGAACGCGTCGACCCATGCGGCCGGGGTGGTCATCAGCCGCGAGCCCCTGACCGAATTGATGCCACTCCAGAAGGCGACCAACTCCGACGGGCTGATGAGCCAGTACGAGATGCACGCCATCGAGGCGCTCGGTCTGCTCAAGTTCGACTTCCTGGGGCTCTCGAACCTGACCATCCTCCGCCAGGCGGTCGACCTCGTCCGGGCCAACCGCGGGATCGAGATCGACCTCGACGCGATCCCCCTCGATGACGCGACGACCTTCGAGCTGCTGGCGTCGGGCGAGACGACCGGCGTCTTCCAGCTGGAGTCGGCGGGGATGCGGCGGTATGTCCGGGACCTCCGTCCATCGTCGGTCCACGACCTCGCCGCGATGGTCGCGCTCTATCGGCCCGGGCCGATGGACAACATCCCCGCCTACATCCGGCGCAAACACGGCACCGAACCGGTGACCTACCTCCATCCGCTGCTCGAGCCGTACCTGGAGAAGACCTACGGGATCTTCGTCTACCAGGAGGACATCATGTCGGCGGCGATCGCGCTCGGCGGGTTCACAGGGCCGGAGGCCGACACGCTCGGGTACGCGATCCGCAAGAAGAAGTCGGCCGTGCTCCGGGCGCAGAAGGAGCGCTTCGTCACCCAGGCCGCGCAGCGCGGCGTCGCCGCCGACGTGATCGATGCCGTCTTCAAGGCGTTCGAGCCGTTCGAACGCTACGGCTTCAACAAGGCGCATGCCACCTGCTACGGGCTCATCGCGTACCAGACGGCGTACATGAAGGCCAATCACACGGTCGACTACATGACCGCGGTCCTGACCGCGTTCCGCTCGAACGAGGACAAGGTCGCGGCCGCAGTCGCCGAGTGCCGGCGGATGGGCATCGACGTGCTCCCGCCCGACGTCCACAAGAGCCAGCTCGAGTTCACGGTCGAGGGCGACGCCATCCGGTTCGGCTTGCTGGCGGTCAAGAACGTCGGCACGGGCGCCATCGAATCGATCATCGCGGCGCGCGAGGAAGACGGCGACTTCCGGACACTGACCGACCTTTGCACGCGGATCGACCTTCGCCTGGCGAACCGCAAGGTCCTCGAGACGCTGGCCAAGGTGGGCGCGATGCGCCCGTTCGGTCACCCGGCGCAGATCCTGCTGGGCCTCGATGACGCGGTCGCGGCCGCCCAGGCGACGCAGCGCGACCGGATCACCGGCCAGACCTCGCTCTTCGACCTGGGCGCCTCCGACGCCGCGACCCTCGAACGACCGCTCCCCGACGCGACCGAGGTCCCCGTGCGCGAGCGCCTCCGCTGGGAGAAGGAATTGCTCGGGCTCTATCTCTCCGAGCACCCGATGGGTGAGGTGGCCGAACACGTCGGTCGTTTCGTGACCGCCTACTCGAGCGATCTTGGCGACGAGTCGCTCGACGGCCAGCGGATCGTCGTGGGCGGGATCGTGACCGGTGTCCGCACGGTGATCACGAAGGCCAGATCGACGATGGCGATCGTCACCCTGGAGGACCTGCAGGGCACCATCGAGGTCGTCGTCTTCCCGCGGCTCTACGAGCAGACGCTCGGGACGTGGCGCGATGGCGAGATCCTGCTCGTCGCCGGCCGGGTGGATCACAAGGGCGAGGAGGCGTCATTGCTGGCGGACCTCGCGGTCGAATGGGATGCCGCCATGGCAGCCGGCGAGGAGGCGTTCGCGCGTCAGGTCGCGATGGGGGAGCGCGGCTCTGGCCCACGTCGCGGCTCGGGCTCGAACGGCAATGGCCATGGTGGGGGCCACGGAAATGCGCCGCGGCCCGGGGCGTTCGCACCCGTCGCGCGGCCCTTGGTCCCCGTCGGGCCCGGCCATCCCGTCGGGGTCATAGTCGGAGGCGACAGTGGGGCGACCCAGGCGCCGGTCCCGTTCGTGTCACCCAGGCGCGGCGGTGCCCCGGCGCCTCTCGCCGCGGCGCTGCCGCCGATCGCACCCGCGCAGCCCGTCTCGACCTACCCCGAGACCCCCGGGGCCGCGACCGGCCCGGACCAGGACGACGAGCCGTCCGTCCCGGACGAGGCGCGCGCCAGGATCGTGGCCGACGCGAGCGCCGATGCGCCGGTCGATGCCGGACCCGAGACCATCCTCCACGTCCGGTTCGCCGGCAGCGCGGCGCCCGACCGGGTCGTCGGCGCGATGGAGACGTTCAAGGCCGTGCTTCGTGATCGACCCGGCGCCACCCGCGTGGTGATCCACGTCCCGGCGACCAGTGGGGGAGCGCCGCTCCCGATGGAGCTGCGCCGCGGCGTCGCCTACGACGCGGAGCTGCTGGCCGAGGTCCGCCGGCGGCTGGGCGACGGGCTCATCGAGCTGCGCCTCGCCTGACCGAGCTCAGCTCCCGCCCGTGATCCGCCGGATCTGCTGAACGGCCGACAGCTGTTCGTGGTAGTCGGCGCGGATCGTGTTGAGCGTGGCGTCGTCGATGTCGAGCTCCTCGGCGATCTGGTTGATGACGGCCGTCTCCTCGGCGGAGATCGTGCCGCTGGCCGCCATCACCGCGAAGCACGCCCGGAGGACGACGACGCGCTGGGCCTCGTCGGCAAGCTTCTTGAACTCGCGTGTGACCACGTAGTCCTCGGTCCCGCCGACCGTCCTGGCCTGGAGCTTGGCCATCTGGGTCACGAGGACCGCCGTCGCCTCGTCGATCGACTCGTGCGCCTGGAGCTCGCGCTCGATAGCGGCGGTCTCGTCGTCGCTGATCTCGAGGTCGGCATTCGCCGCGCGGGCCAGCGTGTAGGCGGCTGAGGCGATCAGGCGCGCTCGCTCGGGCGCCATGGCATCGAGCTTGGCGACGATCCGTCGCACGGTGGCGGTGTCGCCGGCGCCTGTCGTGACCGGGGCATCGGGGCGCTCGACGGCGGTCGGCGTCGCCTGGGGACGGAAGAAGCGGTCGAACATGGGGATCCTCGATGGGGCGCGCTGGATCGCCGCATCATGCCATCGATCCCCGATCCGCCCCCACGGCACGCCCGATCAGCGGCGCAGGTAGCCGGGGATC
>DASYJV010000282.1:0-3176 GCA_035996105.1 Candidatus Limnocylindrales bacterium
GAGGTCGCGGCCGCGAACCTCCATCTGGAGCTCGCGCTCGAGCGGCAAAGCCGTCCCGATCTGGATCTTGACGTCCTCGGCGGTCCGATCGCCGATCATCAGGTTGTACTTCTTGCGGATGTACGTCGCGATGTGCTCGTCGAACTTGTTGCCGCCGACCCGGAGCGAGGTCGAGACGACGATCCCGCCCAGGGCGATGACCGCGATCTCGCTCGTCCCCCCGCCGATGTCGATGATCATGTTCCCGGACGGACCGCTGATCGGGACGTTGGCACCGATGGCCGCGGCGAGGGGCTCTTCGATGAGATACGCCTCCTTGGCGCCGGCCTTGAGGGCGGCGTCGCGGACGGCCCGTTTCTCGACGCTCGTGACGCCGGCCGGGACCGAGATCATGACCTCCGGCTTGCCGAACCCGACCCGACCCTTGCGCACCTTGCCGATGAAGTGGCTGAGCATCGCCTCGGTGATCACGTAGTCGGCGATGACGCCGTCCTTCATCGGCCGGATGGCATGGATGTTGCCGGGTGTCCGGCCGATCATCTCGCGGGCCTCCTCGCCGACCGCCACGATCCGGTTGTCGTCCGAGACGGCGACCACGCTGGGCTCGGTGATGACGATGCCCTTGCCCTTGACGTAGACGAGGACGTTGGCGGTCCCGAGGTCGATACCGATCTTCATGAGGAGGTGTCTGTCGTCCCTTCCGCAGTGCGCGCGATGCTGGCTCCGAGATCGAGGAACTTGCGCTCGATGTTCTCATAGCCCCGGTGAACGTGGTGGGCACCATGGATCGTCGTCGTCCCCTTGGCCGCCAGCGCGGCGAGGATGAGGGACGCCCCGGCACGGAGGTCGCCGATCTCGACCTCCTTGCCGACCAGCCGCGCGGGGCCCGTGATCCTGGCGTGGTGGCTGTCGAGCATCTCGACGTTGGCGCCCATCCGGGCGACTTCGCCGAGCCACTCGAGGCGATCCTCGAAGATCGCCTCATGGACCCGCGACACGCCGGTCGCCTGGGTCAGCAGGACCGCGGTCGGGGGTTGCAGGTCCGTGGGAAGCCCGGGATACGGCGCGGTCTGGATATCGGTGGCGCGGTAGCCGCCCTTGCGCAGGGCCGACCCGTCGACCTCGATCGTATCGCTGCCGCATCCGATGCCCACGCCGACCCGCTCCATCGTCTCGATGAAGGCCGTGAGATGGTCGCACGGGGCACCCTGCAGGGTGATCTGCCCGCCGGTGACCGCGGCGGCCACGACGAACGTGCCGGCCTCGATCCGATCGGGGATCACCCGGTGCTCGGCGCCGCGCAGGCGCTTCCGGCCCTCGATCTCGATGGTGTCCGGGTATGTCCGCTCGACCGCGGCGCCCATCGCCTGCAGGAAGGCGATCAGATCGTCCGTCTCGGGCTCCTGCGCCGCGGGCCGGATGACCGTCGTGCCCTCGGCAAGCGTCGCCGCGAGCATGGCGTTCTCGGTCCCCATCACCGACACGAACGGGAAGCGGATCTCGCCACCACGAAGACGGCCTGGCGCGGTCGCGAAGTAGTAGCCGTTGCGATATTCGATCGAGGCGCCGAGCGAGCGCATCGCCTCGACGTGGAGATCGACCGGCCGCCGCCCGATCCGGTCCCCGCCCGGGTTGCTGATGATGACCCGCCCGAAACGGGCGAGCAGCGGCCCGAGCAACATGAAGCTCGCGCGCATCCGGGCAGCCGCCTCGAGTGGAACGAACAGCCACTCGACGTCGCCCGAGGCGACCTCGTAGACGTTATCGGCCGGATGGTCGACCACGACCCCGAGATCGCGCAGGGTCTCGGCCATGACGCGCACGTCCTCGATCTCGGGGACGTTGGTGAAGCGGCAGCGCTCGCCGGTCAGCGTGGCCGCGGCCAGGAGCTTCAGCGCCGCGTTCTTGGCACCGCTGATCGGGACCGATCCCGAGAGCGGCCGGCCGCCCTCGACGAGGAAGATCTCCCGGGCGACCGGTTCGGGGCGGAACTCCCAGTGGAACGGGCGAGTCTCGGTCATCGGTCGGCTAGCCGCGATGCCGTGGACCCTCGCGGTGGCGTCGCTCGGCCACGCGGATCCGGAGGAGGGCCTGTTGCAGCTGGGCACGAGCCGCGGCCAGGTCGACCGCATCCGTTCGGCCGCCGCCTTCGAGGGCCCGCTCCGCCTCGCGCCTGGCTTCCTGTGCCTTCTCGAGATCGATCTCGCTCGCCATGTCGGCCGTCTCGGCCATCACCACGACGCGATCGGGCCTGACCTGGAGGAACCCGCCGACGATCGCGAATGATTCTTCCGTCCCGCCCTTGCGGATCCGGAGCTCGCCGACGCCCAGCATCGATACGAGCGGCGCGTGGTGCGGCAGGACTCCCAGCTCGCCCTCGATCCCGGGCAGGTTGACGGCGTCGACGGTGTCCGAATAGGCAAGCCGTTCCGGCGTCACGATCTCGAGCAGCAGCGGCATTAGCTACTCCCACCGAAATAGGGGGCAGGGGGAGGAAGGATCAGGGCACGGCGGGTGGCGCCGACGGGGCGCCGAGGCGCGCGCCCGTTAGGCGTAGCGGCGTAGGGCGCGCAGATCGGTGCCGCGACGGCGACAGGACCCGTCCTCATGACCCCAGCTTCGCGGCGTTCTCCCGAACGTCGTCTAGCGTCCCTGCCAAGAAGAAGGCCTGCTCCGGCAACGTATCCGTCTTGCCCTCGAGGATCTCCTTGAAGGAGGCGACCGTGTCCTTGATGTTGACGTACTTGCCGGATCGGCCGGTGAAGACCTCGGCGACGAAGAATGGCTGGCTCATGAAACGCTGGAGCCGGCGGGCACGAGCGACCGTCGACTTGTCCTCCTCGGACAGCTCGTCGATGCCGAGGATGGCGATGATGTCCTGCAGGTCGCGGTAGCGCTGGAGGACCCGCTGCGTCTCGCGCGCAACGTCGTAATGCTCCTGGCCGACGATGTTCGGATCGAGCACGCGCGACGTCGAGGTGAGCGGGTCCACCGCGGGGTAGATGCCAAGCTCGGCGATGGCGCGCTCAAGGCGGATCGTGGAGTCGAGATGGGCGAAGGTGGTCGCCGGCGCCGGGTCGGTGTAGTCGTCGGCCGGGACGAACACGGCCTGGAGCGAGGTGATCGAGCCGTCGCGGGTCGAGGTGATCCGCTCCTGGAGCCCGGCCATCTCGGTG
>DASYJV010000283.1:0-4686 GCA_035996105.1 Candidatus Limnocylindrales bacterium
GGACTCTGATCGGCGCTCGGCACGGGGTCGGGTGGCCGGCCGCGGCGGCGGCGCCACAGATCGCGGTCGAACAGTCGGTCAAGCGGGATCTCGCGCTGCCCGAGGAAGCCCGACGGACGGACGATGATGACCACGATGAAGATGACCGCGAGCACGATCGAGCTCAACCCGTAGAGCAGGCTCACGTCCTCGACCCGGCGGAGCCCCTCACCGAGTCCCAGGATGAACGTCGCGCCAAGGATCGAGCCGCTGACCGAGCCCATCCCGCCGATCACCAGCATCGTGATGACCCGGAAGGTCAGGTCGAAATAGAAGACGGTCGGCGAGAACGACGTGATGAAATGGGCGTAGAGCGAGCCGGCCGCCGCCGAAAAGAACGCCCCGACCACGAACGCGAGCAGCCGCGGCTCCCTCACCCGGATACCGACCGCCTGGGCCGCCACCCGGTCCTCGCGCTGGGCGAACATGTCGCGACCGTATGACGAGCGCTTGATCCGCCACACGACGTAGACGACGGCCAGGGCCCAGACCGCGACCCACCACAGGTTCGTGTATGGCGTGACGTTCGAGAACGTCCGGGACCCACGGGTGAACGCATCGGCGTTGAACAGGACGACCCGGACGATGACCAGGAACCCGAGCGTGGCGACCGCGACGAAATGGCCCGACAGGCGCATGAGGACCAGACCGACCAGCCACGCCACGACGCTCACCAGGGCTGCCGCGATCAGGGTGGCGGCCAGGAATCCGACCGGGAGCTGCCCCAGCCGCTGGTCCAGGTGGACGCCGGCCAGCCAGGACGGAAGGTTCGGGAGATAGGCCGCCTTTTCCTGGAGCGGCAGGGTCAGGATGGCCGAGACGTAGGCGCCGAGCGCCATGAACCCGATCTGACCGAGCGAGAAGACGCCGGTGAACCCGCTGGTCAGGTTGAGGCTGACGGTCAGGATGACGAACAGCCCGAGGTTGATGATCAGCCCCTGCCAGAACGCCTGGCCACTCCCGTCGAGCACGGCGATCGCGATCGACGCCAGGACGATCACGAGGAGTGGGCCGGCCGCCCGCCGACGCCCCGTCACTCGAGGTCCCCCTGGTCGCGTCTGCCGAGGATGCCCTGCGGCCGGACGAGCAGGACGAGGATGAGGACGATGAAGACGACCGCATCGCGATAGCTCGCCAGCGAGCTCGGCAGCCACTGCTGGAGCAACGCCCGGACCTCGGGTGGGACGGAGTCCGCCGGAAGCAGGTCGCCGATCCCGGCCAGGGCGGTCACGAGCACCTCGAGGATGCCCAGGATGTAGCCGCAGAGCACGGCGCCCGCGATGCTTCCGAACCCACCGATGACCGCGGCGATGAACGCCTTGAGGACCGGCGTGAAGCCCATGTACGGGTTGATCTGCCCGGCCTGGATCGCGTACAGGAATCCGGCCACTGCCGCAAGGCCCGCCCCGATCCCGAAGGCCGTGGCGACCACCCGATCGACGTTGATGCCCACCAACCGCGCCGCATTCAGGTCTTCGGCCGCGGCGCGCATCGAGAGGCCCAGCGTCGTGCGCGTCACGAAGACCGTCAACAGACCGAGCAGGACGATCCCCGCCACGAAGCTGACCACGTTGACCTTGGGCACCGTGATCGAGCCGAGCATGATCACGCCGCTCAATTGCTCCGGGCTGGGGAAGGCGATCAACGTCGGCTTGCCGGCCAGCCGCGTCGTCAGCAGCGTCCCGTTCTGGAGGATCTGGCCGACCGCGAAGGAGGTGAGCAGCATCGCCACGTCGGGTGCGCCGCGGATGGGACGGTAGGCGATCCGCTCCATGAGCAGGCCAACGATCACCGTGCCCAGGACGATGATCGGCACGGCCGCCCCGAGCGGGATCCCGGCCCCGAGGCAGAAGACCGCGAGATAGGCCGAGATCATCATCAGGTCGCCATGGGCGAAATTGATGAGCCGGAGGATCCCGAACACCATGGCCAGCCCGACCGCCATCAGGGCGTACAGGCTGCCGGCGCTCAGCACGTTGACGATCTGCTGGACGAGGTAGTCGGTCATGTGGCGACGCCACCGACACCGAGATATGACTGCTCGACCTTGGGGTTCGTTCGGAGCTGCTCGACCGGCCCCTCAAGGGTGATCCGTCCCGTCTCGAGGACATAGGCGCGGTCCGCCACGTCGAGCGCGTGATGGACGTTCTGCTCGACCAGCAGGATCGTCCGGCCCTGGCGCTTGAGCTCCGCGATCGTCTCGAAGATCCGCTCGACCATGAGCGGCGCCAGCCCGAGGGACGGCTCGTCGAGCAGCAGCAGCCGTGGCCGGCTCATCAGTGCGCGACCGATCGCCAGCATCTGCTGCTCGCCGCCGGACAGCGTGCCGCCGGCCTGCCCGAGCCGCTCCTTGAGCAGCGGGAACAGGCTGAACACCATCTCGAGATCGGACGTCGCCGCCGCCTTGTCACGCTGGGCGACCGCCCCGAGGCGAAGGTTCTCGCCGACCGACAGACCGCGGAAGATCCGTCGCCCTTCCGGACACTGCGAGATCCCGAGCGCGACGATCCGGTCGGTCGCGGCACGGGTGATGTCCCCGCCCTCGAAGGTGATCGTCCCGGCCGAGGGCCGGAGGAGGCCGGAGATCGTCCGCAGGACGGTGGTCTTGCCCGCGCCGTTCGAGCCGATGAGCGCGACCAGCTCGCCCTCGGCGACCCTGAGCGAGACGCCCTGGAGCGCGCGGATATTGCCGTACCGAACGTGGAGGTCGTTGAGCTCAAGCATGTCGCGCCTGCCCGAGGTAGGCCGCGATGACGTCCTTGTTCATCCGCACGGCCGACGGGTCGCCCTCGGCGATGAGCCGCCCGTAGTTGAGGACCTGGATCCGGTCGCACAGGTTCATCACCAGCGGGATGTCATGGGCGACCAGCACGACGGTGATCCTCAGCTCGTCGCGCAGGCGGCGGATGAGGCCGAGCAGCTCCTGCGTCTCGATCGGGTTCATGCCGGCATTCGGCTCGTCGAGGAGAAGGAGCTTCGGCCGGATGCCGACAGCTCGGGCGATCTCGAGCCGGCGCTGATCACCGTACGGGAGATTCCGGGCGGACCGATCGCGCTGGGCGGCCAGCCCGAACAGCTCGAGCAGCTCCATCGCCCGCTCGTCGAGCTCCCGTTCCGATCGGCGGAACGAGGGGCTCGAGGTGATCGTCCCCAGCAACGAGGGATGCGACTGACGCTGGAGCGCGATCTTGACGTTGTCGAGGACGGACAGCTCGCCGAACAACCGGATGTTCTGGAACGTCCGGCCGATCCCCAGTCGAGCCACCTTGAAGGCCTTCGAGCCGGTGATGTCGTGGCCATCGAACGCGATCGTGCCGCTGGAGGGTCGGAGGAAGCCGGACAGGAGATGGAACAGGGTCGTCTTGCCGGCGCCGTTGGGTCCGATGACGCCGTGGATCGTCAGTGGCTCGAGACGCAACTCGTAGTCGACCAGCGCCTGGAGGCCCCGAAACGACCTCGACAACCCGTGGGCTTCGAGCAGCGGTGTCGCCAGGGCATCGGCAGCAGGTCGTCGGGCCTCCACGACGCGAGTATGGCGTGGCGCGAGACGGCCCGGCGGGTCTTCGGGCGTCGGCTATACTCGGCGGCGATATCCAACCTGCATAGTCGTTATGCATCCCAGCCAGAGGTGCACCTTGTCGTCGGGCTCATCACGGATCGCTGGAGATCGGCCCGTCCCGGACATCGTCACCGAGCTCCCTGGGCCCAAGGCCCGTGCCCACGTCGAATTCGACGAGACCTGGACATCCCCGAGCCTGCCACGCGCCTATCCCATCGTCCCGGTCCGCGGGGAGGGGCTGACGATCGAGGACATCGACGGCAATCTCTTCCTCGATTTCGCCGCCGGGATCGCCGTCAACTCGACCGGCCACTCCCATCCGCAGGTCGTCGCCGCGATCAGGGAGCAGGCCGCGGAGCTGATCCATTTCTCCGCTTCCGACTTCTATCTGCCGATCTATCCCGAGGTCTGTCGCGAGCTCGCCCGCATCGCCCCGATCTCCGGACGGGTGCGCGCCTACCTCGGCAACTCGGGGACGGAGGTCGTCGAGGCCTCGATCAAGCTCGCACGGTTCGCGACCCGGCGGCCATACATCGTCGCGTTCCTCGGCGCGTTCCACGGGCGGACCTACGGCTCGGTCTCGCTGACCGCCTCCAAGGCGAAGTATCACGCCGGCTTCGGGCCCCTGCTGCCAGGGATCTTCCATGCGCCGTACGGCCGGGTGGAGGACCTGCGCTGGTTCGACGAAGTCTTGTTCGACAAGCTGGCCCCGGCCAACGAGGTTGCAGCGATCATCGTCGAGCCGATCCAGGGCGAGGGCGGCTACATCGTCCCCGAGGACGGCTTCCTCCAGGGCCTCCGGGCCATCTGCGATGCCCACGGCATCCTGCTCATCGCCGACGAGATCCAGTCGGGCGCCGGGCGGACCGGCAGGATGTGGGCGGTCGAGCACTGGGGGGTCGAGCCGGACATCCTGCTCACCGCCAAGGGGATCGCCTCGGGGATGACCCTCGGCGCGCTGGTCGCGCGGGCCGAGCTGCTCGAGACGTGGGGTCCCGGGGCGCATGGCTCGACGTACGGCGGCAACCCCGTCGCCTGTGCGGCGGCCCTCGCGACCATCGAGCTCCTTGAAGGCGGCCTCGTCGCCA
>DASYJV010000284.1:0-2133 GCA_035996105.1 Candidatus Limnocylindrales bacterium
AGCGGATCCTCCCGAATGGCACCGCCTATCAGACCGATCTGGGCATGACCGGGCCGATCTGGAGCGTCATCGGGTTTGAGCCGCGCACGGTCATCCCGCGTTTCATCAACGCCCTGCCGACCCGTTTCGAGGTGGGCGAGGGGACGGTCGTCTTCAACGCCGTCCAGGTCGACATCGATCCCGCGACCGGCCGGGCCCTCGCCATCGAGCGGATCCAGCGGCTGGTCGAGGCCTGAGATGACGGCAGCGCCGCGCCGGCGGCGCCACGATCCGCTGGCGCCAACGGGCCACCCGGAGCCGCCGGGCCCGTCGACCATCGATCTCCACACCCATACCACCCGCTCCGATGGGGTCCTGCCACCCGGCGAGCTGGTCCGCGCCGCCGCCGAGGTCGGTGTCCGGCTGCTCGCCCTGACCGACCACGACACGCTGGCCGGCTACCGCGAGGTCACCGTCGCGGGCGCCCTGCCGAGCGGGCTCGCCCTCGTGCCCGGCGTGGAGATCAACGCCATCGTCCCGCGCGACCTCGGGCTGTGGGAGGCCGAGCTCCACATCCTGGGCTTCTCGATGGACCCCGAGGACGCGGCATTCGAGGCCACGCTGGCCGCCCAGCGCGCTCGCCGTCGTGAACGGTTCGAGCGAACCGTCGCGCTGCTCCGCGACCTCGACCTGTCGATCGACGCGCAGCTCTCGGCGGTGACGGGTTCGCACGATGACGCCATCGGGCGTCCGACCGTCGCACGGGCCCTCATGGCCGCCGGACACGCGGCGAGCGTCGAGGACGCCTTCGCCCGGCTGCTCGGCTGGGGCAAGCCCGGGTACGTGCCGCGGACCGGGCTCGGGCCGGTGGAGGCGATCGCCGCCATCCGGGCGGCCGGGGGTCTGCCGGTCCTGGCCCATTTCGGTGAGGCGCCCGCGCGAATCGATGTCGTCCGCGAGCTGGCGGACGCCGGGCTCGGTGGTCTCGAGGTCTACTACCGCTCGTTCGACAGTGCCACGGTCAGCGCGGTCGGCGCGGTCGCTCGGAGCCTCGGACTCGTACCGACCGGCGGGAGCGATTACCACGGCGACACGGGCACCTACGCGCAGGCGCATGCCGGCCTGTGGGTGCCGCCGGAGGTCGCCGCCGGCATCCCGGACGTCGGTGTCGTAGTAGGCTCGCCCCCACAACCATGACCGATCGATCGATCCTCACCCGTTCATTGCCGATGCTCGAGCTCGCGCTGCCGACACTGTCGGCCGAGCCGCGTCGCCCCGCGGCGCCATCCGACGGACGCCTGACCGAGTATCTGCCCGAGGCCAGGACGTTGCCGAGCTTCCATCTGTGGACGCTCGGCTGCCAGATGAACCGGAGCGACTCGGAAGAGATGGCCGGACGCCTGCTCACGGCGGGCTGCGAAGAAGCCACGACGCTCGAGACCGCCGATCTGGTGGTCATCAACACGTGCGCCATCCGCGAGGGTGCCGAGCAGAAGGTGATCGGCCGGATGGGCCAGCTCGCCACGCTCAAGGCGGCCAACCCGGGGATGCGCGTCGTGCTGACCGGTTGCTCGGTGCGTGAGCCCGATCGCGCCGGGTTGCGGCGGCGCTACCCGGCGGTCGACCTCTTCCTGCGGCCCGACGAGGAGCCCGAGCTCATCGACCGGCTCGGTCTCGGCTCGGCCCAGGCACCGATCGGTGCGGTCGGGGCGACCACCGCGGTCGGGCGCACGGTGGTCGGTGTCGCCGACCATCTTCCGCGAACGCGAGCACGCGCCGTGGGGCAGGGGAGCGTCGCGCGGGGCTCGGCCATCGCCGCCTGGCTGCCGATCATCTACGGCTGCGACAAGACCTGCACCTACTGCATCGTCCCGTTCAGCCGCGGCCCGGAACGCAGTCGCCCATTCGACGACATCCTCGATGAGGCGCGCGCGCTGGCGGCGGCCGGCTACCGGGAGGTCACCCTGCTCGGCCAGAACGTCAACTCGTACGGCCACGACCTCGCGACCGAGCCACGCTTCGCGCACGTCACGACCGGACGGTGGGCCGGGCGCCAGCTCGAGCTCGGTTCGCGTCCCGACCTCGCCGAGCTGGTCCGCGCGATCGACGGGCTGCGGACGGCGGACGGCTCGCCGGCGGTCCCGCGCCTCCGCT
>DASYJV010000285.1:0-2228 GCA_035996105.1 Candidatus Limnocylindrales bacterium
GCTCGCGGAGACCCAGCGCATCGCGACCCTGGCCCTCCCCGATGAGCCGCCGACGGACGTCCTCGACATGACCCGCTCCTTCCCGGGTGCGCACCTGCTCCTCGTCATCGATCCGCAGGGCAAGCATTGGCCGGCGGACATCGCAGCCGGCCTCCCGGATGCGGGTTGCTTCCGCCCGATCGACCTGGGTCGATGGTCGGGGCCAGCCGGCTCGGACGACCCGTTGTCCAATGTCTTCGCGTTCGAGGTCGTCTGCCCGTGACCGGCCCGTATACTCAACGTCCCATGGAGCCAGCACGCGCCGGGACCGATGTTCGCGAGAGCCGTTTCGACGGGCTCCACGCCGAGGCAAAGGCGGCCGTCGGCTACAGCGCGAACACGCTGCGCAGCGTGCGTGAACGCTACCGGGAGGCCTATTCCGAGGCCCTTGGCCACTGGCAATCACTCCGCGACGAGCTCGACGTCGTCGATCGCGCCCCGAGCGAGAGCCATCCTGGATCGCAGACCGCCCCGGTCGATCGAGCCGCCGATGCTGCCGAGGCGGGGGCCGACGACGCCAGACGCCGAGCATTGCGTGGTGACGTCGATATCCTCGCCGGCGACCTCGGGGACCGTCAGGCCGAGCTCGCCAAGCTGGACCTCGCCGAGGTGACGCTCGAGCGGACGTGGCTCTTCCTCGAGCGTGGTGACGCCACGCTCCTGACCGATGTCGGCGGGCCGGTCACCGCTGGCGACCAGCAGATGCGCATCGTGGAAGCCCAGGAGGCCGAGCGCTCGCGTCTGGCCCAGGAGATCCACGACGGTCCGGCGCAGGCCCTGAGCAACGCCATCTTCCAGGTCGAGTACATCGAGCGGGTGATCGAATCCGACCCGCTCCTCGCCAGGACCGAGCTGCGCTTCCTGCGCGAGCTCCTTCGTCGCGAGCTTGGCGACGTCCGGGCGTTCATCAGCCAGCTTCGGCCGCCGATGCTCGACCAGCTCGGCCTGAACGGAGCGCTCAACGATTCGATCGATCACATGCGCGCGCTGACCGGCATCGAGATCGCCGCGGACCTGCTGGCCCCGGCCGACCTGCTGAACGATGGCCAGCGAACGGTCGTGCTGCGCGTGGCGCAGGAGTCGATGCAGAATGTCCGCAAGCACGCGGCGGCGACCAAGGTGGTCGTCGCGACAGCGGTCGAGGGCGACGACTGGGTGCTCGAAGTCCGGGACGATGGGCGCGGCTTCGATGTCGGAGCGGTGGCAGCGCGAGGCCGCCGAAACTTCGGGCTCCAGTTCATGCGCGAGCGTGCCGAACTGATCGGCGGGGGATTCGACGTACGATCGCGACCGGACGGCGGGACCGTCGTCCGTCTCGCGATCCCGACCGGGCCGGCCACCGGAACAGAGGAGAGCACATGAGTGCAGCGGAATTCAACGGGCCAGACCGGCGGCGCGGAGGTCCCGACCGTCGAGCCGTCGACGAGGTCACGCGCATCCTCGTCGTGGACGATCACGCCCTCTTCCGGATGGGGATCGCCAACATCCTGGGGCGCGAACCCGACTTCGAGATCGTGGCCGAGGCCGAGGATTCGCGCGGCGCCATCGACCGGGCCATCGAGACCTCGCCGGACATCATCCTGATGGACCTGTCGCTGCCGGCACCGGGCGGCATCGAGACGACCCAGCGGATCAAGCGCGAGCTGCCATCGACGGGGATCATCGTGCTCGCGCAGACCGAGGATGAGGACGCCCTGTTCGACGCGATCAAGGCCGGCGCCGCGGCGTTCATCCTCAAGGACGTCGGACCGGATGACCTCGTCACGATCATCCGCCGCGTGGTCGCCGGCGAATACCTCATCAACGACAAGGTGTTCTCCAAGCCGGCCGTCGCCTCGCGGGTCCTCAAGGAGTTCCGGGAACTCGCGGTCTACGGTCAGGACGCCGCCCCGATCTTCGCTCCGCTCTCGCCTCGCGAGGTCGAGATCCTCGACAACATCGCCCAGGGGATGACCAACAAGCAGGTCGCCTATGCGCTCTCGATCAGCGAGCAGACCGTCAAGAACCACATGAGCTCGATCCTGCGCAAGCTCTCGGTCAACGACCGGACCCAGGCGGTCGTCTACGCGATGCGCCAGGGCTGGATCCGGATGCCCGAAGACTGACCGGGGATCCTCACAGGACGCATGCCTCGATGACCGACATCGCACCGACACCGACCGCGCCGGCCAGCCTGCCGGAGGTCTCCG
>DASYJV010000286.1:0-5384 GCA_035996105.1 Candidatus Limnocylindrales bacterium
TCCGGCTCCGAGTTCGTCGAGATGTTCGTCGGCGTCGGCGCCAGTCGCGTGCGCGACCTGTTCGACCAGGCCAAGCGCAACTCCCCATGCATCGTCTTCGTCGACGAGATCGACGCGGTCGGCCGCCAGCGCGGTGCCGGCCTCGGTGGCAGCCACGACGAGCGCGAGCAGACGCTCAACCAGATCCTCGTCGAGATGGACGGCTTCGATACGAACACGAACGTCATCGTGGTCGCCGCGACCAACCGCCCTGACGTCCTCGATCCGGCGCTCCTGCGCCCGGGCCGTTTCGACCGCCAGGTCATCCTCGACCGCCCCGACATGCGCGGACGGACCGAGATCCTCAAGGTCCACACCAAGGGCAAGCCGCTCGACAAGGGTGTCGAGGTCGAAGGCGTCGCCCGCCAGTCGCCCGGCTTCTCCGGCGCGGATCTGGCCAACCTCGTCAACGAGGCGGCCATCCTCGCCGCGCGGCGCAACAAGAAGGTCATCGGCATGTCCGAGTTCCAGGAGGCCCTGGAGCGGATCGTCGCCGGTCCGGAGCGCAAGTCCCGGGTGATCTCGGACGCCGAGAAGGCGATCATCGCCTACCACGAGGGTGGCCACGCGGTGGTCCAGCGCATCCTGCCCAAGTGCGACCCGGTCTCCAAGGTGACGATCATCAGCCGCGGCATGGCCCTCGGCTACACGATGGCCCTCCCGCAGGAAGACCGCTATCTGCAATCCAAGACCGAATTCGAGGACAAGATCGCCGGGCTCCTCGCCGGCAATGTCGCCGAGCGACTCATCTTCGGTGACACGACGACCGGCGCGAGCAACGACATCGAGAAGGCCACCGACCTGGCTCGGCGCATGGTCACCGAGTTCGGGATGAGCGACAAGCTCGGCCCGCTCTCGTTCGGGAAGCGCGACGAGATGATCTTCCTTGGCCGTTCGATGGGCGAGCAGCGCGACTACAGCGATGAGGTCGCCCGCACGATCGACGAGGAAGTCCGGGCCATCATCGACCGGGCCTACGAGCGCGCGACGGATGTCCTCAACACCCACCGTGACAAGCTCGTCCAGCTCGCCGAGAAGCTCGTCGCGGAGGAGACCGTGGACGCCGAGGCGTTCGAGGCCCTGTTCAGCGACCTGCCGGCCAAGGAGAACGTCCACGGGATCCCGACCATCGTCGGCCCCGGCCAGCCGATCGCGGAGCCGAACCCGCAGCCAGCCTGACCAGGGCTTCCGGTCGCGAACGATCCGAGCGGGCCGGCAGACGGCCCGCTCGTTCGATTCGGGGCGCCGCTCCGTACAATCGGCGCCATGCCCAACCAAGACGCCGCTCTCGACGCCCATCTTGACCAGACCCGCGACGCCCGACTCGAGTCCTACAAGGCGTTCCTGCGGATCCCGAGCATCTCGGCGCTCCCGCAGCATGCCGACGACTGCCGCGCCGCCGCGGGGTGGCTCGTCCGCGCGCTGGAGGCGGCCGGGTTGGAGCACGCCGAGGCCGTCGAGACCGGCGGGCATCCCATCGTCTACGCGGACTGGCTGCACGCCGAGGGTGCGCCGACCGTGCTCGTCTATGGCCACTATGACGTGCAACCAGTCGATCCCCTGGATCTGTGGACCTCGCCGCCGTTCGAGCCCGTCATCTCGGGAGATCGCCTGCTCGCGCGGGGTGCGGCCGACGACAAGGGCCAGATCCACGCCCACCTGATGGCGGCGGATGCGCTCCTGGCGACGCGCGGACACCTCCCGGTCAACATCAAGTACGTCTTCGAGGGCGAGGAGGAATCGAGCTCCGTCCATCTCGACGCCTGGCTGACGGCCGAGCGGGACCGCCTCGCGGCCGACGTGGCGGTCATCAGCGACACGGGGTTCTTCGAGGGGAATGTGCCGGCGATCACGCTCAGCCTGCGGGGCATGATGTACGCCCAGATCGATGTGACCGGGACGGCCGTCGACCTTCACTCCGGCGGCTACGGCGGTGCCGTCCAGAACCCGGCCAACGCCCTCGCCCAGATCATCGCCGCGCTCAAGGGCCCGGACGGCCGTGTCCGGATCCCCGGCTTCTACGACGACGTGCGGCCGCTCTCCGAAGCGGACCGCGCGGCCATGGCAAGCCTGCCATTCGACGAGACGGCCTACCAGCGCGAGCTCGGCCTCCCCGCCCTGGTCGGTGAGGTCGGCTACACCACGCTCGAACGGCGGGGCACCCGACCGACGCTGGACGTGAACGGCCTGTGGGGCGGCTTCATGGGTGAAGGCAGCAAGACCATCATCCCGGCGCACGCCCACGCCAAGGTGAGCTGCCGGCTGGTCGCCGACCAGGAACCCGAGGCCATCTACGCCGCCTTCAAGGCGTATATCGAAGAGATCGCACCGCCCGGCGTGACGACCACGGTCCGCTACCTCGGGGGCGGCCGTCCGAGCCTGACGCCGATGGACCATCCCGCGACGAAGGCGGCCGCGCGGGCACTCGAGGCCACCTTCGGCCAGACGCCGGTTTACATCCGCGAGGGCGGTTCGATCCCGGTCTGCGCCAGCTTCGGGTCGATCCTGGGTCTTCCGGTCGTCCTGCTCGGGTTCACGCCGCCGAACGACAACGCGCACGCTCCGAACGAGTGGATGGACCTTGGCAACTACGAGACGGGCATCCGGACGATCGCCCGGATGTGGGACGAGCTGGTCGATCTGCCACGCTGACGGCCCGGCCGTCGGCTGTGCGGAAATGGTACGTTCGGATGGCTGTTTGGCCAGAATCCCGGTGCTACGCTACGGCCTCGCAGCATCCGGGGAGGATCCGATCTCGTGAGCACAGAAGCTCCCGAAACACCCGTCACCCAGGGAACGTCGGCCGCCACATCCGAGTGGCATCTTGATACCGCCAATGGCAGCCTGACGCCCCGTTCTGCCCTCGATGTCCTCGTCGATCTCAATGACAAGGTCACCAGCGGCCAGGTTTCCGAGTACCAGCCGGTCCCGCTCGGGTTCACCCCGCTCGACAAGACGATCGGCAACGGGCTGCGGGCGGGCGAGCTCCTCCTCATCGGTGGCGCGCAGGGCACCGGCAAGACGACGATGGCGCTCCAGATGGCGCGAAATGTCGCGTCGGGCGGTCAGGCCAACGTCCTCTACATCTGCTTCGAGCACGACGAGCAGTACCTGCTCAACCGCCTGATCGCGATGGAGTCCGCACTGGCCCATCTTCCCCACAAGACCGGGGCGATCAAGATCCAGGACGTCCGCAAGGAGATCCTCGGGACGTGGATGGCCGAGGGCGAAGCGAACGCCCAGATGGCCAACAACCCGCGGCTGCGTCCCTCGATGGATCGGATCGCGCGATACGGCCAGAACCTGTTCCTGATGCGCGGCTCGCAGACCGCCAGCACCATCGACAACATCCGCAAGCTCGTCCAGGAGCACCGTCGGCTGTCCGGCGATCGCCGGCTGGTGCTCTTCGTCGACTACCTCCAGAAGGTCCCGCAGATCCCGGAGCCCGAGAACGAGACCGAGAAGGTCACCTTCCTGGTCAACGGGCTCAAGGACATCGCCCTCTCGGAGGATGTCCCCACGGTCTGCATCGTGGCAGCCGACAAGGAGGGCCTGAAGGCCTCCCGATTGCGCAACTTCCACCTGCGCGGATCGTCGGCGATCAACTACGAGGCCGACATCATCCTGATCCTCAACGAGAAGTACCACATCGTCGCCAAGGTCAATATCGAGTTCAACCCGTACCAGGCGCAGCGCTTCCGCGACTGGGTGATCGTCTCGGTCGAGAAGAACCGCGGCGGTCAGGACAACGTCGACATCGAGTTCGAGAAGCACTTCGAGTTCAGCTGCTTCGATCCCAACGGCCGGACCGTGCAGGAGAAGCTGATCGAGGAGCGTCTCTACAACGACTGAGCGGCACGGCTGGGAGCGCCCCAGGGCCGCGTTGCCGGCTGCGCTCCTCGCTCACGCACCTCGGGGTGCGCTCGCTCCGGCGCTCCCCGGCGCCTTGCCCTGGCACGGCCGACCCGCCCCGGTAGACTGGTGGCGTGAATAGCCCCGGGGCGTTTCCTGAAGTCGTCGAGATCGTCGTCGAGATCCCGCGCGGGTCGCGCAACAAGTACGAATACGACGAGGAATCGCATGTCTTCCGGCTCGATCGGGTGCTGTCGAGCGCGGTGTTCTACAACTTCGACTACGGGTTCATCGAGGGCACCCGGGCCGGCGATGGCGACCACACGGACGCGCTGTTGATCATCGACGAGCCGACCTTCACCGGCTGCCACGTCTGGGCGCGCCCCATCGGCGGGCTCGAGATGCGCGACGAGAAGGGCTTCGATTTCAAGGTGCTGTGCGTCGCCATCGGCGATGCCCACCAGCAGCACATCGAGCGGCTCGACCAGGTGCGACCGCATCGGCTCGTCGAGATCGAGCACTTCTTCGAGACCTACAAGGCGCTTGAGGACAAGACGGTCGATGTCATCGGCTGGCGCGACAACGTACGAGCGCTCGAGGTCCTTCGCGAGGATCGCCTGACCTGGGGGCGCGAGACGGGGACCGCGAGCGAGTGACGGGCTCGGGTCGGCGGCCTCGCTGGCCCGGCGCGGACCTGCCCGGCCGGCGTCTCTTCTACGCTCTTCCCTTGCCACCGGAGGCGACCGCGGAGATCGCCGCCGTTGTCGAGCGCGTCCGTGCCGAGGGCGTGCCGGGCGGCGGTCGCGACGTGCGCTGGGTCCGGCTCGACGGCCTGCATCTCACCCTTCGATTCCTCGGCCCGACCCTCGACGATCGGCTGGAGCCGGCCATCGGGGTCCTTGCCGCGGCGGTCAACGGTCATGCGCCGTTCGATGTCGCGATCGGTGGCGCGGGCGTCTTCCCGCCGGTCGGTCGGCCCCGCGCGCTGTGGCTCGGATTGCGGGACGGGGCGGTCCAGCTGAGCGCCCTTGCGGGGGCCGTGGATGGCGCGCTCATCGCCTCCGGCTGGGCACCGGACGCAAGGCCGTTCCGGCCGCACCTGACGTTGGCGCGCTCCGACGGCGTGCCCGCCGGAGCTGCCATCGGTGCGCGTTTGGCGGAGGTCGCGTCGGTGATGGAGGTGCGGTTCCGGGCGGAGCGGATCGGCCTGTATGAGAGCGTGACCGGCGCCGGAGCCGCCAGATATGAGCCCCTGGCGATGGCCGATCTGGTCTGATCCCCGAGGGCCCGGCCCAGGGCTTCGGGAGCGGCGGTGGTACCATCGACGAAGAGGGTGGCTCGTGCCCGGCCGCCGATAACGGGAGGCGAGAGCCGACGTGACCGCCGCTCAACGCCTTCGTCTCGTGCTCGCCCTCGGGGTCATCAACCTCATCCTGGCGACCGTCGCGTTGAGCGTCGGGATCTCCGGCCTGCAACCGCCTCCCTCGACCGGG
>DASYJV010000287.1:0-1677 GCA_035996105.1 Candidatus Limnocylindrales bacterium
ATCGATCGGTGAGGGCAGCTCGTACCACGGGGCGAGCGAAGCATTCGAGTACGACAACGGCATCGTTCGCATGCTCCAGCACCTCGTCGGAGGCAGGATCGCAGCCGCGGTCGCCGGACTCCTGGAACGTCGACCGGGCAGCAACCACCACCGGGCGAGCCGCGTCCTCGACAGCCGCGGAGCGCCGGTCGCCGGCCCGCCCGACGCGGAGGTGTCTGACGTCGTCATGTGCGCGTCGGGGAACCTCGGGCTGGTCTATCTCACCGCCCTGCCGGGCCAGCCGACGAGGGAGGCGATCGACGCGCGGTACCCAGACCTGATCGAGACGCTGGTCTCCCATCGCGGCATCGAGTTCGTGACGGTTCGGTCGGAGGAGGGTCTGGTCGCGATCGGCAGCCATGGGACGAGAGACCTGGTGGAAGGCGGCGCGGCTACCGGCGTCGACCCGCTGGCGAAGCACGGGGCCCGGGCCGCGGATGGCCTCCGCCGGATCGCCGGCTTCCGGAACTCCGGCGACCTGCTCGTGGTCGGTCGATTCGATCCCGCAACGTCGCAGGTCGTCTCGTTCGAGGAGCTCGTGGGGTCGCACGGCGGACTCGGCGGTCCACAGGCCGAGCCGTTCATCGCCCATCCGGCGGACCTGCCGCTGAACGAAGGCCCGCTCGTTGGCGCTCCGGCGGTCCATCGCCAGCTCCGACGATGGCTGGCGGATCTCCACGTTACGCGGGACCCCGGGCCGCCCGAGGGCGAGTCCGCGTTCGATCAGGTCACGACCGCCGCGGCGCGATGACAGTCAGGCCATTCGGTCGGATCGAGACGTGGATCGGGGTCCTGCCGATCACGCTGCCATCGACCTCGACCAGCTGGCGCGGATGGGCCTTGACCTTCACCTCGCGAGCGCGCGTCCGGAATACGCGGCCGTCGCCCGCCTGACCCAGCTGGCGCTGGACCAGGGCTTCCCAGCCGGCCCGCAGGCCGCCGAGCGGGCCCGACGCGCGAGCGACGATGACATCGAGCAGGCCGTCGTCGGGAATGATCCGGCGACGCGGTTCCACGATGGCCCCCACTCGTCCGAAGTTGGCGATGAAGACCTCGGCCGCGGGCGTCTCTGTCGTCACGCCGTCGATCGTGATCTCGTAGTCCGCCTCCCGGATCTTTCGGCTCTCCCGGAGCGCCGAGGCGACGTAGGCGAGCGTGCCCCAGCGACGCTTGGTCGTCGCATCGGTCGAGTCCATGACCACGGCATCGAACCCGACGCCACAGGCAACCGCGAAGTCGTGATCGGCCCCTCCGATCGAGACCCGTCCGAGATCGATCACGCGGGGCTCGCCGGTCAGAAGGACCTCGACGGCCTTTGCGAGTGAACGGGGGATGTCCAGGTTGGTCGCAAGCAGGTTGCCCGTACCCTTCGGGACGATCCCGACCACGACCGGCGAGCCCGCCACGGCGTTTACCACCTGGAACACCGCGCCATCGCCACCAACCGCGACGACGACGTCGAGCCCGGCCTTTGCCGCATCAGCCGCCCGGTGGCGAAGGCTGCGCTTGTGGCCGACGACGGCGCTCTCGACCTCCCAGCCGCCGAGCTCGAGCAATCGGCTCGTTTCGCGGACAGCGGCCCCGATCTGGTGACCTGGCCGCCGTCGCCCGATGACCAGGGCCCGGATCACGATGAAT
>DASYJV010000288.1:0-2056 GCA_035996105.1 Candidatus Limnocylindrales bacterium
GGTGACCGTCAAGAAGGTGCGCGTCGTGCGGACCGATCCAGATCGCAATCTGCTGCTGGTCAAGGGGAGCCTCCCCGGAGCGCGCGGCGGGCTGATCCTCGTGAAGAAGGCCTGACCGATGCCGCAGACCAAGCTCTACGACAAGACCGGCAAGACCGTCGGCGATATCGAGCTCAGCGATGCGCTCTTCGCCGCTCCGGTCAACGCCGCCGTCCTCCACCAGGTGGTGACCGCCCAGCTGGCCGGTCGGCGGACGGGCACGAGCGACACCAAGACCCGCGGGCAGGTCCGTGGTGGTGGCAAGAAGCCGTACCGCCAGAAGGGGACCGGCCGCGCCCGACAGGGCTCGACCAGCGCCCCGCACTATCGCGGCGGCGGCGTGGTCTTCGGACCGCATCCGCGCTCGTATGAGCAGCGGCTGCCGCGGAAGATGAAGCGTCTGGCGCTGCGTGGTGCGCTGACCTCCAAGTTCGGCGACGAGGCGATCCGGATCATCGACACCTTCGGGCTCGACGCCATCCGGACCAGGGACCTGGTCGTCGTGCTCGGCGCCCTCGAGGCCACCGGGCGGATCCTCGTCATCGCCCCGGGCCGCGACGAGCGGCTCGAGCTGTCGGCCCGCAACCTGCCGACCGTCGAGATCATCCTGGCCGACTCGCTCAACGTGGTCGACCTGCTCAACGCCGACATCGTGCTCATCGAGCAGCCATCGCTGGCGCGCATGCAGGAGGTCTACGCATGAGCGTCCTGACCGCCCCCGAGATCATCCTGCGCCCGGTCATCAGCGAGAAGACCATCGACGAGTCCGGACGCGGCAAGTACACCTTCGCCGTCCACGATCACGCCAACAAGATCCAGATCAAGGCGGCGATCGAGGAGCTCTACAAGAAGGAGAACGTGACCGTCGTCTCGGTCAACGTGCTCACCACCAAGGCCAAGGAGAAGCGCCGCGGCAACCGCCGCGGGCAGACCATCGGCCACACCACGCCCTGGCGCAAGGCCATCGTCACGCTGGCCCCCGGCCAGAAGATCGAGTTCTTCGAGGGGGTCTGACCGATGCCGCTTCGCAGTTACAAGGCCACCTCGCCGGGACTCCGGCAGATGACTCGCTCGACCTTCGAGGAAGTCACCACCAAGCAGCCGTACAAGCCCCTGCTCGAGGCGCAGACGCGCGGCTCGGGGCGCAACAATGCCGGCCGGCTGACCGTTCGTCACCGCGGTGGGGGCGAAAAGCAGCACTACCGCATCATCGACTTCAAGCGGGACAAGCTCGACGTGCCGGCCCGGCTGGCGACCATCGAGTACGACCCGAACCGTTCGGCCCGCATCGGCCTCCTTCACTACCGCGACGGCGAGAAGCGCTACATGCTCCTGCCGCACGGCCTCAAGGTCGGTGACGTCGTCGTCGCCGGACCGAGCGCCGAGGCGCGTGTCGGCAACGCCCTGCCCCTCGCCAACATCCCGCTCGGCACGACCATCCACAACATCGAGCTGGTCCCCGGCAAGGGCGGCCAGATCGTCCGGTCGGCCGGCGTCTCGGCGCAGTTGCTCGCCAAGGAAGGCGAATACGCCACCGTCCGTCTGCCCTCGGGCGAGATGCGACGGGTCCCGCTTCGCTGCATGGCCACCGTCGGCCAGGTCAGCAACCTCGACCACGAGAACCAGAACCTCGGCAAGGCGGGCCGTGCCCGCCACATGGGCCAGCGGCCCGAGGTCCGCGGTGTCGTCATGAACCCTCGCGACCATCCGCACGGTGGTGGCGAAGGCAAGTCCCCGACCGGGATGCCGCCAAAGACCCCGTGGGGCAAGCCCGCCATGGGCTATCGCACCCGGCGGTCCAAGACGACCGGACGCCTGATCGTCCGATCGCGGCATCGCAAGTAGCAGGGGAGGAGGAATCCGATGTCTCGCTCAGTCAAGAAGGGCCCGTTCGTCGAGGCCCGCCTTCTCGGCCGGATCGAGGAGATGAACAAGCGCAACGAGAAGAAGGTCGTGAAGTCATGGTCGCGCGCGTCCGTGATCTTCCCGACGTTCATCGGCCACACGATCGCGGTCT
>DASYJV010000289.1:0-9413 GCA_035996105.1 Candidatus Limnocylindrales bacterium
CGTCGCCCGGCCGCCGGCCGTCGCGAACCGCTCGGCGATCGCGCTCGCGTACCCGCCCAGTCGTTGTGGGGCCTGATCGACCAGCGCATACGCGATGACCGACCCGGACCAGTCCGCCAGGCGGCGCAGCAACGCCTCGACACCGGGGTCGCCGACGTTCGCGACAAGCCTCGCGTCGTCGGGGCCGCGACGCAGCCAGGCCTCGAAGGCGTCCACGACTGCGGCCTCGTCGGCGAATACGTCCGGATGGTCCCACTCCGCGCTCGTCACGATGGCGAGGGCGGGGTGGTAGGGGTCGAAGTTGCCGGCGTACTCGTCGGCCTCGACGACGAACGCGTCGCCGCGACCCCAGCGAGCCGTCGCGGGCGGCCCACCCGTGACCGAGGCGGGCAGCAATGCGCCGACGAAGGCGGACGGGTCGGCCTGGGCCGCGACCAGCAGGTGCACCAGCCAGCCGGCGGTCGTGCTCTTGCCGTGCGTCCCGGCCACGCCGACGAGGGTGCGACCGAAGGCCGCGTCGGCGACGACCTGCTGCCACGCCTCGACCGGGATCCCCGCGTCGCGCGCGGCGGCCAGCTCGGGCTGATCCGGGTCGATGGCGGTCAGGGCCTTGGTCACCGCCAGCCGGTCCGGATGGGGCGACCCGGTCACGTGCGCGGCGGCGTGCTCGCCGGCGAGCTCGATGCCCAGGGCGTCGAGCGCCGGGGTATATGGCGACGGCAGGCCCGGGTCGCAGCCCGAGACGGAGGCGCCGGCGCGCGCCGCCAGGAGTGCCGCCGCACTGGCGCCCGCCCCGGCCGCGCCGACGACGTGGATGCGCTCGAGGGCGCGGATCGGACGAGCTGGACGGGCGGGCTGCAGGCCCGCGCCGACCCGGTCGGCGGCCGACGTCACGCGGGTTCCGCCGCGGGAGGATCGGGCACGTCACCGGAGGTCGGGCCGGGCGCGCCGGCCTCGACCCTCTCGAGCAGGAGCTCCAGCGCGGCTGCCGCGCTGCGGCGCTTGTTCTCGCTCCGGTCGCCCGTCCAGAGATGTCGGCGGACCGCGACGCCCACGGCATCGGCCACGGCGACATAGGTCAGACCGACTGGCTTGGCTGCCGTCCCACCGTCCGGGCCAGCGATCCCCGTGACCGAGACCGCCAGGTCCGCCTCGGTCCTCGAGCGCGCACCGGTCGCCATCGCCATGGCCACCTGGGCCGAGACCGCGCCGTGCGCGGCCAGCACGTCGTGGGGAACGCCAACGACCTCGCGCTTGAGCGCATCTGAATAGGTCACGAAGCCACCCAGGTAGTACGCGCTCGAACCAGGCACCTCGGTGATGAGATGGCCGACCAGCCCGCCCGTGCACGATTCGACGGTCGCCACCCGTCGGCCGAGCGCATGGCAGCGAGCACCGAGCCGGACCGCGAGATCGATGAGCTCGGCGAGCGGATCGTCGAGCCGTTCGTCCGCCACGGCTACTGGTGCGGGGTCAGCGTTGGCGCGCTGGGTGGCGAGAACAGCCAGGTCTCCGGGACGCCGGAGCGCCCGAGGGGGCCGAGCGGCGTCCCATTCAGCGTGAAGTACGTGACGCCTGACGAACCGGTACGGACCTCGATCGAATGGAGGGCCGTGAATGTCAGGGTCTTCCCGTTGGAGATGACCTGGCCGGCCGCCCCGAGCCCCGTGTCGAGCTTGCCATCGACCCAGACCTTGATCCACGCCCGGCCACCCTTGACCGCGACGACCAGGTTCACGCCCTTGTACACGACCGTCACGTTGCGGGTCAGCGAGGCGGTCTTGCCCTCCGCGCTCGACGCCGTGACGGTCATCGTCCAGCGTCCGGCCGTCAACTCGTAGGGCGTGCTGAAGGCGCCATCCGACCCGACCGGCACGGTGACGGGAGCCGGCGCGGCCGGTGGCGGCGGGGTCGCACCGCCAGCACCGGGCGGTGGACCGGATGGGCCGACGTACTTGGCCGTGACCACGATCGAGGCCGCATTCGTGGCGCGGCCGGCGACCGGGATCGCCCCGTTCTGGAACGAGGCCCCATCCGACGGCTGGTCGACGGAGAGCGTCGGGGCCTCGATGACCAGGAACGGCACCGTGATGAACAGCCGGACCGTTTCCTCGGACTTCTTGCCGGTCTCGGGATCGAGGGCATTCACGTCGAACTGGTTGCGCCCGCGTCGAAGGTCGACGGCGGCCGCCCATCTGCCGTCCGAGGTCGCCGTCACCTGGTACGGGTCGCGACCCGGCGTCGCGATCGAGACGGTCGCGCCGGGCAGGGTCACGCCCTCGAGCGTGTAGCTCGTCGTCGTGTCGTCCACGTCGACGACCGCGCTGGCCGGTTGCGTCACCGAGATCGTCGGTGGCTTGTTGAACCGCAGGACCTGGACGGCCAGGTAGGCCCCGAATGCCAGGATGATGACGGTCAGGAGGGCGAAGACGACGAGGCTCGGCGAGAAGGTCAGGCCCTTGCGCGGCGCCGCGATCGGACGTGGGACGACGATCGCGGGTGGCTGCTCCTTGCCATCTCCCCGCTCATGCCGCCACTGGTCGAGGACCTCCTCCGGGTCGAGCCCGAGATAGAGCGCGTAGTTGCGCAGGAAGCCCTTGGTGTAGACCGCGCCGGGGAGCTCCTTGTAGTCGCCCCGTTCCAGCGCCCCCAGGTACCGGGCACGGATCTTCGTGTCGCGCTCGGCGCGGTAGAGGTCGACGCCCTTGCGCTCCCGCGCGGTGTAGAGCTGTTCCGGAAGGCTGGGTCCGGGCTCGGCTGCGGCGCGGCGAGCGGCGTCGGATCGGTCGATCCCGACCACCCGCTTGAGCTGCTCGCGCGTCGTCATCCGTCATCCTCGTCGACGCCATCCCGAATTCCCGTCGCCTCGTCGCGACGGAGGACCGGTCGAGCGTTCGATCCGTCGAAGGCGCCGATGTAGCCTCGCGCTTCGAGCTGGTCGATCATCCGGGCGGCCCGCGCGTACCCGACCTTCAGGCGGCGCTGGAGGAGCGACGCCGAGGCTCGATCGTACTCGCGGATGACCTCGACGGCGTCCGGCAGGAGCCGGTCGGCGTCCTCGTCGGCCAGGTCGTCGCTCGAGCCGCTCCCCTCGTCGGCCGTGTCGATGATCTGCATGTCGTAATGCGGATCGTCGATCTGTCCCTTCCAGTGCTCGACGACGCGGCCGATCTCGGCATCCGAGACGAAGACGCCCTGGAGGCGCATCGGCCGGGGCAGGTCGGACGGTTGGTAGAGCATGTCGCCGCGACCGATGAGGTCCTCCGCGCCGGGCGCGTCGAGGATCGTCCGCGAGTCGATCTGGGACGCCATCGCGAACGCGATCCGGCTCGGGAAGTTGGCCTTGATCAGCCCGGTGACGACATTGACCGAGGGCCGCTGCGTCGCAAGCACCATGTGGATCCCGGTGGCCCGGGCCTTCTGGGCGAGACGGACGATGGGATCCTCGACGTTCTTGCCTTCGCGCATCATCAGGTCGGCGAGCTCGTCGATGATGATCACGATGTAGGGCATCCGGTCCTCGGGATCGACCCGCGTCTCGTTGAACGCCCGGATATTGCGGGCGGAGGCCCCGGCCAGCCGCCGGTAGCGGGCCTCCATCTCGTTGACCGCCCACTTGAGCGCGGCCTTGGCCCGCTCGGGCTCGGTGATCACCGGCACGAGCAGGTGCGGGAGGCCGTTGTAGGCGGCCAGCTCGACCCGTTTGAGGTCCATCAGGATCATCCGGACGTCGTCCGGCGTCGCCTCGCACAGCAGGCTGGTGATCAGCGCGTTGACCATCACGCTCTTGCCCGAGCCCGTCGCCCCGGCGATGAGCAGGTGCGGCATCTTGGCCAGATCGACCGCCTGGGCCTTGCCGGCCACGTCCCGTCCGAGCGCGAACGTCAGGGTCGAGCCCGACGCCTTGAAGTCGAGCTCCTCGAGGATGCGCCGGAGGGCGACGACGTTGAAGTCCTTGTTCGGGATCTCGATGCCGACCGCGCTCTTGCCCGGGATCGGCGCCTCGATCCGGAGCGACCGGGCGGCCAGCGCCATCGACAGGTCGTCGGACAGGGCCTCGATCCGGCTGAGCTTGACGTCGGCCGCCGGCTGGACCTCGTACTGGGTCACCACGGGTCCGGCGTTGCGCCCGACGATCCGCACCGGGATCCCGAAGCTCGCCAGCTTCTTGACGATGATGTCCTCGACCAGCAGGTGGGCGGTCTCGTCGCCGCCGGCGTGGAGCGGGATGGCGATATCGTCGAGCGTGGTGATCGGCGGCAGGGCGTACTCGATGCGGTCCTTGGTCGGTGGCGAATCCGCGCGGTCGGTCACGTCGTCGAGATCGCGCAGCGGACGGGGCGGGATCAGCGTTGCTGATGTGGCCGCTCCCCGGACGGGCGCGAAGGTCGCCGAGTTCATCGCGGTACTCGGGACCGCGGCGGGGATCGCGTTCTCGTCGTCGCCCCAGGCACCGGTCTGGCCCGGTGACGGTGTGGCCGGGACGGCCTTGCCGTTGATCCGTGCGCCGCGACCGTTGGTGGCGGGCTCCGGGGCGGCCGCCGCGGGTGTGGTCCCGTCTTCGGCGGGCGTCCGGCGCATCGATGCGGCCGCCGTGGAACCCGCCCAGCGCGCCGTCCCGAGGACTGGGTGGACGAGCTGTCGCAGCGGGATGCCGAACCCGACGATCAGGCCGAAGGCGGCGAGTGCGACCAGCACCACGAATGAACCGACCTGCGGGAAGAGCGCATTCAGGACCGTCGCGAGCGCCCGACCGACCTGGCCGCCCCAGAAGCCGCCACCGACGACCTGGATGGCCCCGATCACTCCGACATAGGTGATGGCCAGACCGAGCAGCGTCATCCCCCACCCCGACCCGGGGCGGGTCCCCGGTCCCCATTCGAGCCACCAGCCCGCGATCAGCAGGAAGGGCGGCAGGAGCCAGCGCATCGACCCGAACCATGGCGCGAAGACGCCGGTCCACCAGCTCGTGAGCGCGCCCTGGCCGGGAAGGATCAGGGCGATGAGGGTCATCGCGCCGAGTACGAGCAGCGACAGACCGATGATCGAGCGCATGACCTCGGGCGTGAGCCGCGTGCTCCAGGCGCGCCTCGATGCGCGCGCTCGTGACGGGCGCGCGGGCGTCTTGCGGGCGGTCGTGCGCCGGCGGGTCGCCACGCTCAGACCTCGACGACGACCGGGAAGACCATCGGCCGGCGCTTCGTCTGCTCATACAGGAAGCGCGAGACACCGTCCTTGATCTGGGTCTTGAGGAGCCCGATCTCGCTGATGTGGTCGCCCGGCGTGTGGATCGATTCGATCACCCGCTCGAGGGCCTCCTTCATGATCGGGTCCTGTTCGTTGAGATGGACGAAGCCGCGGGTGATGATCTCCGGCCGACCGATCACCGAACCGGTCTGCTTGTCCACGGTGACCACGATCATGAACATGCCGTCATTGGCGAGCGCCCGCCGGTCGCGCAGGACGATGTCGCCGACGTCGCCGACCGACAGGCCATCCACGTAGACGTACCCGGCCGGGACGGGCGCCGCTCGCCGGGCCGAGCCGTCGGCCGAGAACTCGATCGGCATCCCGTTCTCGATGATGAACACGTTCTCCGGGGCCACGCCGGTCTCGATCGCCAGACGGCCGTGCTGGACCTGCATCCGGAACTCGCCGTGCATCGGGATGAAATGCTTCGGCTTGGTCAGCCCGAGCATCAGCTTGAGTTCTTCCTGGCTGGCGTGGCCGGAGACGTGCGCCCGCTTGATCGTGTGGTAGTAGACGTTCGCGCCGACCTTGAACAGGTTGTCGATGGTGCGCGAGACCGATTCCTCGTTGCCCGGGATGGGGCTGGCACTGACGATCACGGTGTCGCCGGGCTGGATCTCGACGAACCGGTGGTCGCGGTTGGCCATCCGCGCGAGACCGGCCATCGGCTCACCCTGGGCGCCCGTCGTGGCGATGACCAGCTTTGCGTCAGGGTGATCCTTGATCTTGTCTTTCGGGACGATCCGCGAGGGGTCGTACTTGAGGTAGCCAAGGTCGGTCGCGATCCGGAAGTTCTGTTCCATCGAGCGGCCGATGACCGAGACGCTGCGGTTCATGTCCGCGGCGGCGTCGAGGACCTGCTGGACGCGCGCGATGTTGCTGGCGAAGGTCGCCACGATCACGCGACCGTCGAGCGGCTCCATGATCTCCCGGAAGGCCTCACCGACCGTCCGTTCCGACGGCGTGTAGCCCGGGTTCTCCGCGCGGGTCGAGTCCGACAGCAGACACAGGACGCCCTCCTGCCCGAGACGGGCGAGCGTGGCGAAGTCGGAGAGCTTGCCGTCGACCGGCGTGTGGTCGAACTTGAAGTCGCCGGTGTGCACGATCGTCCCGACCGGGGTCCGCAGCGCGATACCCATCGCATCCGGGATCGAGTGCCCGACCCGGAAGGGCATGACGTGGAACGCCCCGATATCGATCTCGTCGCCCGGCTCGAGCGCGATCAGCGGGTTGTTATGGAGCTTGTGCTCCTTGATCTTGTTGCCGAGCAGACCCCGCGCGAGGGTCGAGGCGTAGACGGGGACACCCGGGAACTCGGGGAGGACGTACGGCAGCGCGCCGACATGGTCCTCATGCGCGTGGGTGATGAGGAATGCCTTGACGTTGGCGCGGCGTTCCTTGAGGTAGGTGATGTCGGGGATGACGAGGTCGATGCCGAACATCTCCTCGTCGGGAAACATCAGACCGCAGTCGATGACGACGATCTCGTCCCGGTATTCGAAGACGTACATGTTCTTGCCGATCTCGCCCACCCCGCCGAGCGGGATGATGCGAAGCGGCGAATCAGTGGTTTGTTGCATTGGTGTCCTTGGCATGTCAGAAGAGGGTCAGTTGGGGGGTGGCATCGTCGGGCGCGGGTGGCGGCGGCGATGCGGGTTGGGGGGCGGCGGCCGCGCTGGTGGGCGGCGCTGCCGGCGCCGGCTCGACCGCCGCTTCACGGCGCTGGCGTGACGCGATCAGGGCGCCGGGCAGGAGCCTGATGTCATCGACGAGGGTCTGCTTGTTCGAGGCCTGATACAGGGCGAATGCGGGGTGGTACATGGCGAAGGCGAGCGCACTGCGGGCTCCCGTCGCCGGGTCGACCGGCTTCGACGTCCCGTGGCTCGCGCTGATCCGCTCGCCTGGACGGAAGCTCGCGAGGGAATACTTCCCGGCGGTCACGACGATGGCTGGATCGAGCACCTCGAGTTGACGACGCAGGTAGCCCGAACAGGCTGCGATCTCATCCGGCTGCGGGTCACGATTGCCGGGCGGGCGACACTTGACGACGTTCGTGATGAACACCTCATCCCGGCGCCAGCCGATCGAGCCGATCAGCTCGGTGAGCAACTCGCCCGACCGGCCGATGAACGGCCGGCCCTGACGGTCCTCGTGCTCGCCTGGGCCCTCACCGACGAAGACGACTTCGGTGTCGGGGTCGCCCTCACCTGGAACGGCCTTGGTCCGCGTCTGGTGGAGACGACAGTTCGTGCAGACCCGGACCTCGGCGGCGATCTCCTCGAGCGCCGTCCGGCGCTCGACGTCGGTCATGAACTGGCCTCGGGCGATGCGGCGTAGGGCATCGCGCCGCGTGCTGACGCAGGCTTGATCCAGTCGCGCTCACGCAGGAGCTCGGCCAGCTCGAGCGCGTTGGTCGCCGCGCCCTTGCGCAGGTTGTCGGAGACGACCCAGAACGCGAGCCCGCGGTCGTCGTCGATCGAGACGTCACGCCGGACTCGCCCCACGAAGATCTCGTCGCGACCGGCCGCCTCGGTCGCCAGCGGGTAGCCGTGGGCGGCCGGATCGTCCTCGACGATCACGCCGGGAACGGCGCCGAACAGCTCGCGCGCTCGCTCGGGGGTGATCGGCTCGCGGGTCTCGACGTGGACCGCCTCCGAGTGACTCACGAAGACCGGGATCCGAACCGCGGTGCACGACACCCGCAGATCTGGCAGGTGCAGGATCTTGCGGTTCTCGGTGACGACCTTCCACTCCTCCTTCGTATAGCCGTTCGGGAGGAAGACATCGATCTCGGGGAGCGCATTGAACGCGATCGGATGCGGATAGACGTTCGCGACCGGTGGCTGGCCGGCGGCGTGGGCGCGGATCTGGGTCTCGAGCTCCGCGATCGCCTCGGCGCCCGTTCCCGACACCGATTGGTAGGTATCGACGACGACCCGCTCCAGGCCGACCGCGTCGCGCAGGGCCATGAGGACCGGGGCGAGCTGCATCGTCGAGCAGTTGGGGTTGGCGATGATGCCCTGGTGGCCCTCCAGGTCGTCCGCGTTGACCTGCGAGACCACGAGCGGGACGGTCGGGTCCATCCGCCAGGCCGACGAGTTGTCGATCACCGTGGCGCCGCGCGCGACGGCGGCCGGAGCGAGCTCCTTCGAGACGTCGGCGCCGGCCGAGAAGAGGGCGATGTCGACACCCTCGAACGCCTCCGGGACGGCCTCACCGATCTCGAGCGTCCGGCCCTCGATGGAGACCGTCCGGCCAGCCGAGCGACCGGACGCGAGCAGACGCAGCTCCCCGACCGGGAACTCCCGCTCGTTCAGGATCTGGATCATCGTCCGGCCGACGACGCCGGTGGCCCCGACGACGGCGACGGTGAGGGTTTGACGGTTCATGTACGGCGCGGCTCCGCTCGTCCTGTCGCAGGGTCGGGCACGGCCGGAGTATAGCAGCGGGCCCCTCGCGGCCGATCCCCGGACCCTTGTCGGGCCGGGCGTAGGACGAGCCGCCGGCGACCCGGCGGCTCGTTCCAGAAGGCTCGAAGGAAACGGACTACGCCGGGTCCTTGGCGAGGTGGCGCTGCATCGCGGCGCGGCGCGACAGGTTGATCCGGCCCTGGCGGTCGACCTCGGTGACGACGACCATGACCTCGTCGCCGACGGACACGACGTCCTCGACGGTCGGCACGTGGTAGTCGGCGAGCTCGCCGATGCGGACCAGCCCTTCCTTGCCCGGCAGGATCTCGACGAACGCCCCGAAGCCCATGATCCGGGTCACGGTGCCGAGGTAGAGCGAGCCGACCTCGACTTCCTTGGTCAGGCTCTCGATCCACTGGATCGCCTTGCGCGAGTTCTCGCCGCTCACCGCGGCGATCTCGACGGAGCCGTCGTCCTCGACGTTGATCTCGGTCTGGGTCTCCTCCTGGATCTTGCGGATCATCGATCCACCCTTGCCGATGATCTCGCGGATCTTCTCGGGGTTGATCTTGATCGTGATGATCCTGGGGGCGAAGTCGCTCATGTCCGAGCGAGCCTCGGGGAGGACCTCGGCCATCTTGTCGAGGATCGTCAGGCGGGCCGCGAGGGCCTGCTTGAGGCCTTCACGGATGATCGCCTCGCTGATCCCCTGGACCTTGATGTCCATCTGCAGGGCCGTGACGCCGTCACGGG
>DASYJV010000290.1:0-4094 GCA_035996105.1 Candidatus Limnocylindrales bacterium
CGCCGATGACGAGGTTCCCCCAGTAGCGTCGGCGGCCGCCGACCGCGAAGGATTGTCGCGCCGCGAGGAGCTCCCACTCGACGCCCGCGGCCGCCAGCCAGGTCAGTGCCGATGCTGCTTCGCGAGTGACGAGCTCGGCCAGGACCGGATCCGCTCGTCCCTCGGTCACACGCGCGAGGTCGAGCCGGAAGTCGTCGACGCCGTAGGGCGGCAGGTCGATCGCGGCCGCGTCTTCGTCGCTCATCTTGACAAGACCGCGCAGGTCGTCGAGCGACGCATAGGTCGTCCGGAATGCGCCGGCCGTGAAGTACGAGTTGCCGCCCGCCCATTCCGGTGGGGCACGGTCGATGACGAGGACCGAACATCCGGCTTTCCGGGCGGCGAGCGCTGCGGCGGCCCCCGCGTTGCCGCTGCCGACGACGAGGACGTCGACGTGGGCCTCCGAGTCGTCGACCGACGGGGCCGAGCCGATCGCCGACCCGGGGGTCATCTGCCGTTCATCCCGCCGCGAGCGCCGACGCCGTGCCATCGCGCAGGAGGACGCCCGCGCCGGCCGTGGCCACGGGGTGGCCCGTCGCCTGGAGCATCGACCAGTACGACGCCTGCACGCTGGTCACCACGGGTCGGCCGAGGCGTGCCTCGATCGTGTCGATCATCTCGAGCGTCCGGAAGTTCCCGCAGCTCATGATCAGTCCGTCGGCCGCCGGGTCCCAGGCGCGATCGGCGAGTTCCAGGGCCTTCTCCGGCTCGTACAGGATGTTGGCCTGATGGCCCAGGCCCTCCGACTTCAGGACGCGCAGCCCGCCCGCCTCGAGGAACACCACGAGCCGATCCATGAGCCAGCGCTCGTACGGTGCCGCCACCGCGACGGCCTCGAAGCCAAGGTGCCGAGCGGCCGCGATGAGCGAGCCGGCCATGGTCGTCACGGGGGTGCCCGTTTCGTCAGACAGTCGCCGGGCCAGGTCTTCGTCGTAGGTGAACCCCTTCGAGAAGCTCCCCGCCGTGCATGCGTAGGAGATCGCGTCCACCTTGGCATCCGCCAGCAGCCCGGCTGCGGCCGGCGCCTCGTTGCCCATCCGCTCGAAGGCCGCTTCCGAATCCTCGGTGTGCGCGATCCGGGTGAAGTGGTTGGAGACGCCTTCCCCGGCCAGTCGCTCCACTTCGAACTCCGTCACCGAGTTCCAGGAGGGGACGATCCATCCGAAACGCTTCTGCCAGATGGTCACGAGGTGCGCCTCCTGCTCCGCGGATCAGTGGCCCGACATTGGCAACTGTTGCACAATAGAATAGCGACCGTGCGCCACCCCGGCCGGCTGCGATGCCGCTGTCGACCGCGACGCGACCTACATCTGGGACTTCCACCGGCGAGGAGAGCTTGATGGGTTCGGAGACGCTGAAGGGCGCGCAGATGCTGGTCGAGTACCTCGTTCGCGAGAAGGTTCGATTCGCCTTCGGTGTCTGCGGCCATGGGATCATCGGCTTCCTCGACGCGCTCTACGATCGCCAGGACGCGATCCACACGATCACGACCCACGACGAGCAGGCGGCCGGCTTCATGGCCGACGCCTACTACCGGGTCACCCACACTCCCGCCGTGACGTACACCTCCTCGGGCCCGGGATCCCTGAACCTGACGATGGCCGTGGCCAATGCCTTTTACGATTCGTCGGCCTTTCTGGCGGTCACCGGCAATGTCCCGACCCAGCAGTTCAACCGGGGGCCGTTCCAGGAGTCGGGCCGCTACTTCCAGGGCGATTTCAACAACGTCATGCGGCCCTACGTGAAGCGGACGTACCAGGCGTTTCGACCGGAGATGATCCCCTTGATCGCCCGACAGGCGTTCGGGCTGATGACCACCGGCCGGCCCGGCCCCGTACACATCGATGTCCCGCTCAACGTGTTCGTCGAGACGGCCGAGGTGGAGCTGGCCGACCCGGCCGCCTGGCGCGGGGGGATCTCGAACCGCTCCGGCGGTGATCCCGACGACATCGCCCGCGCCGCGCGGATGCTCGTGGAGGCTGAGCGCCCGGTCGTCCTGGGTGGCAACGGCGTCTTCCTGTCGGAGGCGCGGGCCGAGTTCGCCGAGCTCGCGGCACTGCTCGGAAGCCCGGTCATCACGTCGCCCCTCGGCAAGGGCGCCATCGACGAGTCGTCCCCGTTGAGCCTCGGACCGACCGGACGCAACGGGCCGTACGCGGCGAACCAGGCTGCCCTGCATGCCGACGTCCTGATCGCGCTCGGAACCCGGTTCGACGATCGGCCGACGAGCTCCTGGGCTCCCGGGGTCACCTACAGCATCCCGCCGACCCGCCTCATCCATGTCGATATCGACCCCCAGGAGATCGGCCGCAACTATCCGGTCGAGATCGGGATCGTGGGCGACGTCCGGACCGTCCTTCGACAGCTCATCGACGCGGTCCGGCCCCAGGCCGAGGCCGCACAGGCTCGCCACGCTGCCTGGCAGCAGACCGTCCAGACCTGGAAGGACGCCTGGGAACGAGCCCTCGAACCGATCCGCCGCACCGAGGGTTCACCGATCCATCCGAGCCGGCTCGTCGCGGACCTCAGCAGCCTCCTGCCGTCGGACACCATCGTCCTGGCCGATGTCGGCATCCACCACAACTGGCTCATCCAGCAGCTCGTCGTGCCGCCGAAAGGACGCTTCCTCCAGGCGTGGGGGTTCGCGGCGATGGGCTTCGCCGTCGCCGGCGCGGTCGGTGCGAAGTTCGCGGCGCCCGACCGTCCGGTGGTCGCCGTCTGCGGCGACGGCGGGTTCCTGATGACCGCGAACGCGGTGGCGACCGCGGTCGAATATGACCTGCCGGTGATCTGGGTCGTCTGGAACAACTCCGGCTACGGCTCGATCCATGGCCAGCAGGCCACGTTCTTCGGCCGGGATCGCGAGATCGCGACGCGGTTCCGGCGCGAGGAGACCGGGGAGCTGCTCAGCGCCGACTTCGCGATGCTCGGCAGGTCGATGGGAGCGCTCGGGTACACCGCGACCTCACCGGCACAGTTCCGCGAAGCTCTCAGCGATGCGTTGCGCAGTGGGCGTCCAGCCGTCATCGATGTGGCCGTGGACGAGTCGCAGAGCGCGCCTTCGACCGGTTCGTGGGATCTTCCGCCGATGAGCGGTCCGGCGCCTTCCTTCGTGCCCGACTCGCTGGCCTGATGGCGGACGCGACGCCAGCCACGGCCGAGCTGCCGGAGACGGCGACCGGTCGACTCGCGGGCTGGGCGTCCGATGTGCGAGTGGACGACATCCCCGAGCGAGTCCGGGCGCGCGTCGTCGACCTGGTGATCGACGCCGTCGCCTGCGCACTCGCGGCAGGACAGGCCGAGGAGATGGCCCTGGTCGAGTCCTTCGCGGTCGTGCTCGGCGAGGGAACGACGACCGTGATCGGAGACGCCAAGCGGCGATCGCCGTCGGCGGCGGCCCTGCTCAATGCCTATCGGATCACCGCCCTGACGGCCTGCGACGTCTACACGCCGGCCCATTTCCACGTCACCCCCGAGGTCGTGCCGCCGGCCTTCGCCGTCGCGGAGGGGTCGAGCGCAACCGGCTCCGACCTGCTCGTCGCCCTGACGGCCGGCTTCGAAGTCGCGACGCGCGTGGCCGCCGGATTGCACTACGCGGCATTCCGCGCTCGAGGCTGGCACGCACCGGGCGTCGTCGGCCCGTTCGGGGGCGCCGCGGCCGTCGGGTCGCTCCTCGGCCTCTCGCCCGGGGCGATGCGGAACGCGCTCGGCCTGGCCGGCAGTCAATCGGCCGGCACGTGGGCCGCCTGGGGAACCCCGACCGTCAAGTTCCACCAGGCCAGGGCCGCCATCTCCGGGCTTCTCGCGGGGACCCTGGCAGAAAGCGGCTTTGCCGCGGCTGACGACATCCTGGGCAACCCCGACGGCGGCATCCTGCACGCCTATTCGGACGGCGGCGAACCCGAGCGGATCACCGCGGAGCTCGGCGCGCGTTGGGAGCTCGAGCGGATCTCGCTCCGGCCCTGGCCGGGCGCGACGCCGGTGCAACCGGTGATCAGCGCGCTGATGCGGCTGATCGAAGCCGGCAGACTGCGGCCTCCGAGCAGCGGTCCGGT
>DASYJV010000291.1:0-2803 GCA_035996105.1 Candidatus Limnocylindrales bacterium
TCCGGGTCGGACCGGCCGCGGTCAGCGCCGGCCGGATCAGCTACGCCGGCGAGCTCGGCTGGGAGCTCACGACCGACCGGGACTGGGCCGTGACGGTCTGGGACCGGCTGTGGGCGGCGGGGTTGGGCCACGGCCTTGAACTCATCGGCTACCGCGCGCTCGATGCGCTCCGGATGGAGAAGGGCTACCGCTACTTCGGCACCGACCTGACGATGCTCGACACGCCGTTCGAGGCGGGTCTGGGCGCGTTCGTTCGGCTCGAGAACGCGCCGTTCATCGGGCGTGAGGCGCTCGTTGCCTCGCACGAGGCCGCGCCGGACGGGCCGGCCAGGCGGCTCCGGACCGTCCTCATCGGTGGACCCGACTACGTGCCGGTCTACGGCGGCGAAGCCGTCCGACTCGACGGCGAGGTGGTCGGCCGTCTGCGCAGTGTCGCCTACGGTCCGACCGTCGAGCGCACGATCGGCTATGTCTACCTGCCATCGAGTGTCGCGGAAGGCGCCGCGCTCGAGATCGACGTCTTCGACGCGCGTGTCCCGGCGGGCCTCGCTCAGGACGCGCTCGTGGACCCTCATGGGGACCGGATGCGCGGCTGATGCCCATCTGCGATGGCCGTGAAGCGGCCCGTGGCCGTCCTGCAGCCGGCCCGCCACCGCTCGGTGTCAGACTTTGGGCGTGACTGGATCCAGCCAGGGGTCATTGATCATCGCCGTGACGGCTGACGACGATCGCTACGCGGCCACGCGTCGCGAAGCCATGCGTTTCGCAAAGGAGGGTGGTCGCCGCCTCGTCCTCTACGACTGGGACGCCGCAACCGTCCTCGGCGATCCGTTGCCGAGCGACTGGTCCGCCGAGGGGACCCGGGACGCCCTGCCGCCCGAGCTGGACGTCGCGGCTCTGGAGGCGGCGGGGCGCGACAAGATCGCTCGACAGGTCGCGGAGGCCCGGGCGGAGGGGCTGGACGCGAGGGCCTGGCTGCCTTCGAAGACAGGTGCCGAGGCGCTCATGGCGTTTGCGACCGAACGCGGTGCGCACGCGGTGTTCGTGGCTGCCGATCTGAAGCCCACCGGACTGCTCGAGCAGGCAACCGGTGGCGCATCCGCGCATGACATCGCGGATCGCGCCTCATCGGCGACCCAGGTCGTGATCGTCGGTGAGGACACTGCGGGCTGACCGTCCCGGGCGCCATCGGCGGGTCGGGCGAGCGCCGGGCTGGACGCCTCAGCTCGAATGGCGAACGTCCAGCAGCCACCCCTCGAACACCGAGCGGCCAAGCATCGTCGTCGCGCGATCCCAGCGTTCCTCGGCCCAGCCGGTGAAGTCGAAGTCGATCGTCGAGATGCGGGCCTGGATGGCAGCCCACAGGGTCCAGCCGACATCCGACATGATCATCTGGAGCCGCATCCGGGCCAGGAGGGCAGGGGAGGCCTCCCCGAAATAGGCCGCGCACAGCTCGCGCGCCTGCGCATCGTCATAACCGAGCTCCTGGCACGTGTTGCCGAGCTCGAAGGCCGGGTCGTTGTTGCCGCTGTACTCCCAGTCCACGAGCCAGAGCCGGGCGCCGTCGTCGAGGTAGTTCTCGGCCAGCAGGTCGTTGTGGCAGGGGACGCTCGGTAGGGGGTGGACCGCCAGGGCGGCCTCGATGCGCGGGAGTGCATCGAGGTGCTCGCGGTAGCCGTCCGGGATCGGGATCGCGCGCGCCTCGACGACCGCGAGGTAGCGTTCGGCGATGCGAAACATGTCGAAGTCGTCGCGGAAGCGTGGCCCGTCATGGAGGCGACGCAGCGAGCTGGCGATGCGACCGGGCATTCCCGGAGCGTTGAGGTCGGGCACGGACATCGTCCGCGCCTCGAGCCACTCGAGGACGAAGACGTCCAGCTCGGGCAGCGCATGCAGGACGCGCGGCGCGACGCCCGCCCTGGCCGCGGCCCGGGTGTTGTGGAGCTCGTTGCCGCGATCGACCGCAAGCAGGTCGGTCCCGGCGCCCGGGATCCGGACGAACTGGGGCCTGCCGTCCACCTCGACCCGGTAGTTCGTGTTCGTCAATCCGGCCGCGATGCGTTCGGCCGTGACGGTCCGGCCGGCCCACTCGGGGATGGCGGCGATGACCTGCTCGATCGTGGGTGGCACGCCGGGAGGGTAGCGCAGCCGCTACCCTGAACGCTGTCGTTGGAGAGTCGGCAGCGTCGAGGGGTCGATGGTCGAACACGCCCGGGCGGTCATCATCGGCGGCGGCGTCGGCGGAACGTCGATCGCCTATCACCTGACCGAGCTCGGCTGGAAGGACGTCGTGCTCGTCGACAGGGCGGAGCTGACATCCGGCTCCACCTTCCACTCGGCGGGCCTCGTCGGTCAGCTCCGGAGCTCCGTGACGCTCACCAGGATGATGATGTATGGCACGGAGCTCTACCGTCGCCTGGCGGCCGAGACGGGGACGGATCCGTCCTGGCACGAGGTCGGTTCGATCCGGCTCGCCTCGTCGCCGGAACGGATGGAGGAGCTTCGCCGGCAAGCGGGCTGGGCCAAGACGTTCGGCCTTCCGCTCGAACTCATCGGAGCCGATGAGGCCAGGGCCCTCTTCCCGCTGATGTCGACCGAGGGCGTGCTGGGGGCGGTCTACCTGCCGACCGACGGCTGGCTGGACCCATCCGGTCTGGCCCACGCGCTGGCGGCCGGCGCCCGGTCGCGAGGCGCCACCATCCGGCCGCACACCCGGGTCGTCGGGATCTCGACGGAGCGCGGCCGGGTAACCGGGGTGACTGTCGAGCAGGACGGCGAGCGCCAGGAGATCCGGGCCGAGGTC
>DASYJV010000292.1:0-11733 GCA_035996105.1 Candidatus Limnocylindrales bacterium
GCGAGGTCGTGAGCGGCGGCTTCTCGAATTCCGGGCAAAGCTGCAATTCGGTCCAGCGGCTCTATGTCCATCGACGCATCGCCGACGACTTCACGGACCGCCTCGTAGAGGCGGTGGCTCGCCTGCGTTGTGGCGACCCGCTCGACCCGGCCACGGATGTCGGGACATTGGTCGATCGTGCGGCGGCTGAGCGGATCGAAGGGTGGATCGCTACGGCTGTCGCTGGCGGCGCTCGCGTCCTCGTCGGGGGTCGGCGAACGGGAGCGACGCTCGAGCCGACGGTCATCGCGGATGCCGCCGACGACAGCCAGCTCGTCTGCGACGAGGTCTTCGGGCCGGTCGTCGCGGTCCTTCCCTACGACTCGCTCGGTGAAGCGATCCAGCGGGCGAACGCATCGAGCTTCGGGCTCATGGCGGCCATCTTCACCTCCTCCCTCGGGTCGGCGATCCAGGCCGCGACCGATCTGCAGACCGGCGGCGTCGTCGTGAACCGCTCGACGAACTTCAGGCTCGATCACCTGCCGTATGGCGGCGTCAAGGACAGTGGCTCCGGGCGCGAGGGTCCGAGCTGGGCCGTCGAAGAGATGACGACGGTCAAGCTTGTCCTCATCGATCCACTTGTGGCGCGCCAGCCGAGCGCGGGCTAGGGGTCAGCCTCCTCCCAATCGCGCCGCCGGCACCATTGCAGTTGCAAAACGGCGCCAATCTCTTGTGGGACTGTTCTAGTATGTGCGACACCAACGCCGCCCATGCTTCCTCGCAACCCTCACGTCCCGCGCGCCACCGGCTCCCCTACCGACCACCGCGACGCTGAAAGGGGCACATTGGACGACATCCTTCTGGCCATCGGCTTCGGGCTCGTCACCGCCGCGATCATCGCCGTCTCGACCGTGGCTCTGTCGCTGCAGTACAGCGTCACGAACATCCCGAACTTCGCCCATGGCGAGCTGATGACGGTCGGCGCCTACGGAGCCCTGGTCGCCCAGCGGTCGACCGACAACCTCCTCCTGCAGGCCCTGTCCGCGGCGATCGTCGGTGGCGCCTTCGCCTGGGCGATGAACTTCTTCATCATCCAGCCCTTCGCCCGCCGGCGACCCCGCAACCTCGTCCTGTTCATCCTGACCCTGGCGGTCAGCCTCATCCTCCAGAACGCCGTCCTGATCGTGTTCGGCGGCTCGAATATCGGCTTCTCCGTGCCGGCCAGCGACGCCCAGCACATCGGTCCATTCATCTTCACCGGCCAGGACCTGCTGATCATGGGCTCGGCCGTGGCGATCATGGTCGGCGTCCATCTCCTGCTGCGGACCACGAAGTTCGGCAAGGCACAGCGGGCCATCTCGGACAGTCGCGAGCTGGCCCGGGTCACCGGGATCAACGCCGATCGGATCGTCCAGCTGACGTGGCTGCTCGATGGGCTCATCGCCGGCTTCGCCGGTTTCGCGCTGGCCGCGAGCGTCGGCAGCCTCAGCCCGACGATCGGCAACAGCTTCCTGCTGGTGATCTTTGCCGCGGCCGTCGTCGGCGGGATCGGCCGGATCTACGGTGCGATGGCCGGCGCGCTGCTGATCGGCCTGGCGATGGAGATCAGCGCCCTCTACCTGCCGGCTGACTACAAGGTCGCGGTGGCGTTCGCGTTGCTGATCCTGACCTTGCTCATCCGGCCCGGCGGCCTGTTCACGACGAACCGGGTGGTGGCCCGATGATCGACTACGCGGTCAGCACCCTGACCCTCGGCATCATCTGGTGCATCTTCACGTACGCGGTGAACACGACGTGGGGCTGGACCGGGCTCCTCGACCTTGCGCCGTTCCTGTACATCGCCGTCGGGGCCTACGTCTACTCGGTGATCGTGGGCCCGCCCCCCAACGGCGGCCCGAGCGTCCACTGGATCCTCGGACTCCAGCTGCCGTTCGTCTTCGGATTGCTCGGGGCCATCGTCGCCGCCGGCATCTGCGGGCTGATCCTCGGCGGGATCGCGCTGCGCCGGCTGCGCGACGACTACTTCTCGATCACCACGGTCGTGGCGACGCTCACCGTGTACGCGATCATCGCCCAGTTCGTGCCCCTGTTCAACGGCTATACGGGCGTCTACGGGGTCCCCCAGCCGCTCGTCAAGGAGCTGAACCTGTCGGCCTCGGCCTACCAGGTGTTCTTCCTGGGCCTGTGCGCGGTGGTCCTGCTGATCGTGTACGTCGTCATGGAGCGGATCTTCAAGAGCCCCTATGGCCGGCTGCTCCGGGCCGTGCGTGAGGACGAGATGGCGGCGGCCGCATTCGGGCGGAACATCTATCGCGTCAAGCTGCAGGCGTACGTGATCGGGGCGGTCGTGGCCGGGCTCGGTGGCGGCCTGCTGGCGGCCTTCCTGCAGGCATTCAACCCGTACGCGTGGAACGCCGCGGAGACGTTCCTGATCTATGCCGCGATCTTCGTCGGCGGCTCCGGCAACAACCGTGGCGTGCTCGTCGGCGCCCTGTTCATCTCCGTCGTCGTCCAGGAGCTGACCCGCCTGTTCGTGGTCATCCCGGGCCACCCCGATGCGGCCGCCGCGCTGCGCTACATGATCGTCGGCGTCCTGATCATCGGGGTGCTCTGGTGGCGCCCGCAGGGCCTCATCCCGGAGCCACGCGACCACGACGAGGCACCCCCGGATCCGGCCGGCGCGACCCCACCCTCGCCACTCGAAACGGCGCCAGCCGATGTCTGATCCATCCGCCACGCTGCTCGAATTGACCGGGGTGAGCAAGAGCTTCGGCGGCGTCCACGCCGTGCGCGAGTGCAGCTTCTCGATCCGCGCCGGCTCACTGACCGGGCTGATCGGGCCGAACGGCGCCGGCAAAAGCACCACGGTCGACCTCGTTTCCGGTTTCAAGCAGGTCGACGCCGGCACGATCACGTTCGCCGGCCAGCAGATCCAGAACCGGCCACCGCACGACATCAGCCGTCTCGGTCTCGTCAGATCGTTCCAGACCCCGCGCGAATGGGCGCGTCTGACGACGCTCGAGAACCTGCTCGTCGCCGCGGTCGATGACCGTCGCGAATCGCTACGGGTCGCCCTGTTCGGTCGGCGCGAGCTGGCGGCCACGGATGCCGCCGGACGCGCCGAGGCGCGCCGGGTCCTCGAGGAATTCGGCCTGGGCAAGGTCAAGAACGAGCTCGCCGGCAACCTGAGCGGCGGCCAGAAACGCCTGCTCGAATTCGCCCGGATCATGATGGCCAGACCCAAGCTCGTCTTCCTCGATGAGCCGCAGTCGGGCGTCAATCCCGTCCTCGGCGACCGGATGGGCGAGGCGATCCAGCAGCTCGTCGCGTCCGGGATCACCGTCGTGATGGTCGAGCACAACCTCGCGTTCGTCGAGCGTCTGTGCGACCCGGTCATCGTGATGGCCCTGGGCCGACCGATCGCCACCGGAACGATGGCCGAACTGCGCAAGGATCCGGCGGTCCTCGACGCCTACCTCGGAGAGGCCGTGCCCCATGCCTGACGTGGTCCTCCAGGTGAGCGCGCTGACGGCCGGCTACGGCGGCCCGCCGATCGTCCAGGACGTCACCCTCGAGGCCCGAGCCGGAGCCGTGACGGCGCTCGTGGGGCCGAATGGCGCGGGGAAATCGACCCTGCTCAAGGCCATCGCCGGGGTGATCCAGTCGACGTCCGGCCGTGTCGTGATCAACGGCACCGACGTCTCCGGTCTGCCGCCGGAGAAGCTCGTCAGGCACGGGCTCGCCTATGTGCCCCAGGTCGCGAACGTCTTCCCCTCGCTGAGCGTGACCGAAAACCTCGAGATGGGCGGCTACACCCGGCGGCACGGCGTCAAGGAGCGGATCGAGACGATGTTCGGGCTGTTCCCGGACCTTCGCTCGGCCGCCAAACGGCCCGCGCGGACATTGAGCGGCGGCCAGCGCAACATGCTCGCCCTCGCGCGCGGCCTGATGGTCGAGCCGACGGTGCTCCTGATCGATGAACCGACGGCAGGACTGGCGCCGCGCTACGAGTCGGCGGTCTGGGACCACGTGCTGGCCGTGCGAGACACGGGGGTCGCCGTCGTGGTCGTCGAACAGAACACGAGACGGACCCTGGGCAACGCGGACTGGGCGTACCTGTTGACGCTCGGTCAGGTGCGCGTGGAGGGGACCGGCGCCGATCTTCTGCGCAACGAGGAGGTGGTCGAACTGTACGTGGGAGGCCCTGTCAAAAGCTCCGAGGTGTCGCCGGCATGAGACGCCAGGGAGTCCATCCGCCTGCAAGTGGAGAAACAACCGTGACATCCGTGACCAGACGCATGAGCCGAGCGCGGCTCGCTGTTTCCATCGCAACGTTCGCGGTGATCCTCGGCGCATGCAACGGGGCAGCGACGACCGCCTCCCCCACCTCGGCCGCCACATCGAGCGCGTCGACGAGCGCGGGCGCCTCGGCTGCGGCCCCGTCCACCGGCGGCTCCACGGCCCCATCGGGCGATACGATCGTCATCGGTGACCTGCATCCGTTCACCGGCCAGTACGCCAGCGTCGGCACCCATTCCTATGCCGGGGCGATCTCGGCCGCGGCTTGTATCAACGACGCCGGCGGCGTCCTCGGCCGAAAGCTCTCCATCACCAGCGCGGATACGGTCGGCGACCCGGCCGATGCGGTCCCGGCGCTGAACAAGCTGCTCGCCGTTGACCATGCCGTGGCGATCCTCGGCCCGGGCGGCCTCGAGATCGGCGGGACCCAGGCGATCCTCGACAGCCACAAGGTCCCGTTCATGTTCGAGGGCGGCTTGTCGGCGATGGACAACAACACCGATCAGTACCTGTGGCGTGACACGCCTTCCGACTCCCAGGAGGGTGTCGCGATGGCCCTGTATGCGCTGGGCAAGGGCTACAAGACCGCGGCGATGGTGTTCTCGACCATCCAGTCCGCGCAGGACTTCAAGGCTCCGGTGCAGGACGCCTACACCAAGCAGGGCGGCAAGATCGTCGCCAACATCGACCTGTCGCCCGGACAGACCTCCTACCGATCCGAGGCGCTCCGCGTCGTCGGTGCCAAGCCCGACGTGATCTTCACGCAGATGGAACCGGGCACGGCCGGGGCATTCTTCTCGGGGATGAAGGCCCTCGACAACCTCGCCATCCCGTTCATCGCCAGCGACACCTCGGTCGGCGCCGACTGGGTCTCGGCCATCACCGGTCCGGTCGCCGAAGCGCATCTCGTCTCGGTCGAGGGCAGCTCGTCCCCCGGCCCCGGCGGTGACGCGTATACCGCTTGCTACAAGAAGGCCAACGGCGACATCCAGCCCGGCGGCAACACGCCTTACGCCTACGACGGGGCGATGGTCCTTTCCCTGGCGATGGATCTCGCCAATTCGACCGATCCGGACAAGATCATCGCGGCGCTGCCCAACGTGTCGAGTCCAGCGACCGACGCCAAGGTCGTGACGACCTACGCCGATGCGCTGGCCGCCATCAAGGGCGGAGCCACCAAGATCAACTACGACGGGGCGGGGACGCCGATGGACTTCAATGGCGCCCACAACGTGTTCGGCCCGTTCGACGTGGTCCAGTGGTCCGAGTCCGCCAAGCAGTTCAAGATCGTCCAGACCATCTCGGCCAAGGACCTCGAGGCCGCGACCGGTGGCTGACCAACGGCCGGGCGACGGTCCGGCCGCTCCACCTTCGCGCTACGAGACCGGGCTGGCGATGCGCCGGCGCGTCCTCGGCGCCGAATATGTCGATCGTGCGCTTGCGACGACCGACGAAGGCGCGCGGGCGGTCCAGACGCTCGTCACCGAGTTTGCCTGGGGCGGGATCTGGTCCCGTCCCGGGCTCGACCTCCGGACGCGAAGCCTGATCACCCTGGCGATGCTGTGTGCCATCGACAATCCGGGCGAGCTGAGGCTCCACGTCGGAGCCGCCATCCGGAATGGCTGTACGCCCGACGAGATCCGGGAGACCCTCCTCCACTCCATGATCTACCTCGGCGTTCCGGCCGCCCTGGCTGCCCTTGCCATCGCCAAGGAGGAGCTGGTGACGACCGGCTGACCCAACCCCGAAGGCTCACCGCCCTCGGTCGATCACCCTCCCCGGACCGCCCGAGGAGGGTGATCTCATGCGCCCGTCCACGCTCGACCAGGCTCGGTCGGGTATCATCCCTGCGCTCCACTGGCGAGTGGCCAAGCGGTAAGGCGCCTGACTCTGGATCAGGAGATCGAAGGTTCGAATCCTTCCTCGCCAGCCAACACCACAAGCTGTGTGATCAGCGGACCCCGGATCCTCCGGATGTGGTCCCCTCTCGTGCCAGATGCGCGTCTGAAACCGTACCGGGTGGAATCTGCCGATGGCATCGCCAACTATCCCGGCGTCCGGATCGTCGGTCGTGCCCGTCAAGCGGACCCGAAAGACTGACTTCTGGACCAGCGTCTTCTTCGCGCTCACCGGGGTCCTCGGGGTGTGGAGCCTGACGCTCATCGTCCTGACCGTGCTTGCCGTCATCGAACCGACGGCCCGCCCCGACGACGACAAATTCGCGCTGAAGTCCGTTGGCGCCATCACCGTCGGGCTAGTCGCGCTCGAGCAGGCATTCACCATGGGCGCTGCCATGGGCAAGGTGCCGAAGTTCGGGCTGCCGATGCGGACGCTCATGCGGACCCACCGCTACGTTGGGCGGATCGGCCTCGCGCTCGCCGCGGTCGTCGCCTACTTCTGCATGGTCGACATCGGAGCGCCAACGACGCCGTTGCGAGGCGCGATCCACGGGTTGTTCGGCTCCACCGGGTTCATCGCCATCGCGATCAAGCTGGCGCTCCTCAAATGGCGCCCGACGCTTGCCTACCGGGCCGCGCCATGGCTAGGTGCCTACGCCGCGATCGCGTTCATCATCGTGGCGCTGACTTCGGCCGTCGCCTACAACCTCCTCGACGACAAATGATCGTCGACGGCCTTCAGCCGCGCCCGAGGAGCGGGATCCGCGCGCCGTTCAGCGCAGCGCCCGCCGACGACGCGAGGAACGCGATCGTCTCCGCGACCTCCTCCGGCGTCGCCCATGAGGCGTTCTTCGTCGATGGGGCGGTCTCGCGCTCGTGTTTCGCATCGAGCGTACGGATGAGCACGAGATTCGCCGTGACACCGGACCCTGCCACCTCGCGCGCCAGCGACCGGACGAGCACCTCCTCGGCCGCCTTCGCGATCGCGTAGCTCGCGCCCTTCGAGCCCGGGTCCGACGCGAGCGGCGACGAGACGGCGATCACCCGACCGAAACCGCGCTCGACCATCCCCGGCACGACCGCCTGGGCAATATGGAATGTCGTCCATAAGTGCTGGTCGAGCATGCGCCGCACTTCGTCGGGGTCGAGATCCACGACGGCAGTGCCGCCGGCCCAGCCGCCCACAAGATGGATAAGGACGTCGATCCGGCCCCAATGGTCGATGACCGCGTCCGCGACGGCGTGGGCCTCATCCGCATCGGTCAGCTCGCCCTGCACCGCGAGCCACCGGTCAGTGCCCATGCCGAGCGCCGCTCCTGACTCATCGAGGCGGCCCTGATCGCGTCCGACCAAGGCAAGTCGCGCGCCGGCTAGGGCAAAGCGCCGTGCGGCGACTTGCCCGAGCGGGCCGGTGGCACCGGTGATGAGGACGACGGGGGCGTCGAGCTCAGGCGACATTGGCGTCGGTTGACTTGGCGACGAACTCGCCACCGTTATCAGTTCCGTCGAACATCGGGTCGCCGCCGATCTGGACCGGCTCAGCCTGCTCGAGCGCACGGTCGTCGATGAGATGGCCGCTCTTGTGGGCTTTCGTCTCGAGGTAGCGCCGGTCGTACGCATTCGCCGGGATCACCAACGGGATCCGGTCGAAGACCTCGACGCCAAGGTCGCGAAGCCCTTCGATCTTTCGAGGGTTGTTCGTCATCAATCGAACCGAGCGGACACCCAGTGAGGCGAGCATATGCGCCGCGATCGAGTAGTCGCGCTCGTCGTCTCGGAAGCCCAGGGCGATATTCGCCTCCACCGTGTCGAGACCGTGGTCCTGGAGCTCGTATGCCCGGATCTTATTGGTCAGTCCGATCCCGCGTCCCTCCTGCCGGAGGTAGAGCAGGATCCCGTGGGGCATGCCCGCGAGGGCCCGCAGCGACGCCTCCAGCTGGTCTCGGCAGTCGCACCGCAGCGACCCGATGGCGTCCCCGGTCAGGCACTCCGAGTGGATCCGCACCGGCACAGCCTCGCCGTCCAGCGCCGCGAGGCCATGCACGAAGGCGGCGTGCTCCTTGTCGTCGAGCCGGTTCTCGAACCCGACGACGTGGTAGTCGCCAAAGCGCGTCGGGAGCGCGGCCGTCGCCACGATGCGAACGCAGATCCGCTGCCTGCCGACGCCGGGGCACTGGTGATCGCGGTTGCGCTCGACGAGCGCGTCGAAGGCTGGTTTCGCCATCGGCCTATCCGACTCCACGACGCGGAGCATATGCCAGCGCAGCGGGCCCGTCAGTAGAAAGGCTTCCGTTCCGGCACAGGGCTTCGAGTTCGTCAGGCAGCAGCGGCCAGACCGGGCTCAGCGATCGGCGCATCACGATGCAGCTGCAGGCGGCGCAGGAGCTGGGCATTGGTGGCAACGACGATCGTCGACACGCTCATGACGATGGCTCCGACCGACATCGGGAGGTCGATCCCCCAAGGGACCAACACGCCCATCGCGATCGGGATGGCCACCAGGTTGTAGCCGGTCGCCCAGACCAGGTTTTGGACCATCTTCGCGTAGGTGGCCTGCGACAGTTGGATGGCCGCCACGACATCGCGTGGATCGCTTCGCACGAGGACGATGCCCGCCGACTCGACGGCGACGTCGGTGCCCGCGCCGATGGCCATGCCGACATCTGCGGTCGCCAACGCTGGGGCGTCATTCACACCGTCACCGACCATCGCCACCTTGCGGCCCCCCTCCTGGAAGCGCTTCACGGCGGCGGCCTTGTCAGCCGGCAGGACTTGAGCGGCGACCTCGTCGATCCCGAGGCGACGAGCGACCGAGTCGGCGACGGCCTGGCTGTCGCCCGTGATCATCGCCACCCGGATGCCCAGGGCATGAAGGAGATCGACGGCTTCCTTGGACTCCGGCCGGACCTCGTCTTCCACCGCGATCGCCCCGGCGATCTTGCCGTCGACGATGACGTGCAGGACCGTCCGTCCCTCTCGATCCCAGTCGATGGCGACTGGCAACGGCGCCAGCGAGAGGTCAGCGAGAAGGCGGGGTCCGCCCACTGCGACGTCGTGGCCCTCGACCTCGGCCCGAGCGCCGCGACCGGCCAACGGCTCGAACGCGGTCGCCGTCGGGATAAGCAACCCACGGGCCCTTGCCCCATCGACGATCGCCCGAGCCAGCGGGTGCTCCGAATCGGCCTCGACCGCGGCGGCCAGGCGGAGCGCTTCGACGTCGCCGCTGACGCTGGCCACAACGGGTTCGCCCCTGGTCAGCGTCCCGGTCTTGTCGAAGATGACAGTGTTCACGGTCCGCGCTCGTTCCAGCGCCATCCGGTCCTTGATCAGCAACCCGTTCCGCGCCCCGAGCGAGGTGGAGATGGCGATCACCAACGGGATGGCGAGACCCAGGGCGTGCGGGCAGGCGATCACGAGGACGGTCGCGGTGCGGACCAGCGCGCCCGCGGGGTCGCCGGCAAGCCACCAGAAGGAGAACGTGATGATCCCGGCGGCCAGCGCGACGTAGAACAGGATCGCCGCCGCTCGGTCAGCCAGGGCCTGGGCCCGAGAACCGGACGCTTGAGCCTGCGCAACGAGACGCATGATCCCGGACAGCGCCGTCTCGTCGCCGGTCGCGGTGACCTTGACTCGAAGCGATCCGCCACCAACGACAGTGCCGGCGATGACGCGGCTGCCGGGCTCTTTGGTCACGGCCCGCGACTCGCCGGTGATCACGGACTCATCAACGTCGGCCGTCCCGTCGACGACCAGCCCGTCGGCCGGCACCCGGGCGCCGGGACGGACCAGGACGATGTCGTCGACTCGCAGCTCGACGATCGGGACCTCGTGGGTGCCGTCCGGGGTGACCCGTTCAGCCGTGTCCGGGAGCAGGGCGGCCAGGGCGGCCAGGGCGCCCTGCGCTTGCGCGATCGAGCGCATCTCCAACCAGTGGCCGAGCAGCATGATGGTGATGAGCGTCGCCAACTCCCACCAGATCTCGACCTCGAACAGGCGGAGCGTGCCGGCCCACGAGGTCGCGAAGGCGACCAGGATGGCCAGGGAGATGAGGGTCATCATCCCCGGCTTGCCGTCGGCCAACTCGCCCTGGGCGCCGCGGATGAAGACCAGGCCGCCGTAGAAGAAGATGACGGTGCCGAGGATCGCCGCGGCATATCGCTCGCCTGGGAATGTCGGCAGCGAGTAGCCGACCCATTGCTGGATGTCCGGGCTCAGGACCACGACCGGGATCGTCAGTGCGAACGTCAGCCAGAACTTGTCGCGGAACATGGCTACCGAATGCCCGGCGTGCTTGTCGTGGCCGCCAGCCGCGTGGCCTTCGTGAGCCCGCTCGACGCCCTCGCGCTGAACGTTGTGCTGGTGGTCCATGACCTCCTTATCGCGGTGCGCCCTTTTCGATACTCCCCGGGGTACCGTAGCGGGCGCCGTCAAGAAGCGGTGCCGAGGGTTCCGGGAAGAACGGCGACGTCGTTCAGCTCGGATGCGTCTCGCGCATGCGGACGAGGACGACAACGCCAGAAGCGGCTGTGAGAGTCGCGATAGCCCCGATCGCGAACGGCATGCCGGCGCGGTCGGCCAGGAACCCTGCGACGATCGCGCCGACCGCGAAGCCCAGGTCCCGCCAGAGCCGGTAGACGCCCACGGCTGCCCCCCGCCATGCCGGCGTCGCGACATCGGCCACCGCCGCCAGGAGCGTCGGGTAGACCATCGCGGTCCCGAGCCCGAGGAGCGCAGCTGCGAGCAGCCAGACCGCGAAGGTCGATGCCGCGACGATCAACCCGATGGCGGCCGCCTGGATGAACATCCCGGCGGCGATCAGGCCCTTCCGGCCGATTCGGTCGGACAAGGCTCCGGTGCCGATCTGGCCGAGGCCCCAGACCGCCGGGTAGGCGGCGGCGAGGATCCCGACCTCGGCGATCGCCAGCCCGTGCGAGGCGTAGAACAGCGGCAGCAGACCCCAGGCCATGCCGTCGTTGAGGTTGTTCACGAGCCCGGCCTGGGAGGCCGCCGATAGAGAAGGATCACGAAACGTGGCCCGGGCGAATACCGTCCGCCAAGGCAGATCCGGCTCAGTCGAGGTCTCGAGCGCCACGTGACCCTTGGTCTCGCGCACGAACAGGACCGAGACGCCAAGGCCGAGGCCGGCGAAGGCCATTCCCAAGAAGAACGGCGCCGGACGGAGTCCAGCCTGCGCGGCGACCCACCCGGTGGCCAAGGCGGTCAGGGCGACGGCACCGTAGCCGGCCGCCTCGTTGAGGCCCATCGCGAATCCGCGCCGGGCCGGGCCCACCAAGTCGATCTTCATGATCACCGTGGCCGACCAGGCGAGCCCCTGGTTGATGCCGAGCAGCACGTTGGCGACGAGGATCCAGCGCCATTCCGGCGCCCAGATGAGCAGCAGTGGGACAGGCAGCCCGAACAGCCACCCGGCAACGAGCACCGGCTTCCGCCCGTAGCGGTCCGCGAGCGCGCCCGCGGCGAGGTTGGACAGGGCCTTGGTCACCCCGAAGGCCAGAACGAACGACAGGACGGCGGTGAAGGCCGTCAGACCGAAGAT
>DASYJV010000293.1:0-2248 GCA_035996105.1 Candidatus Limnocylindrales bacterium
CGGCCGAGTGGGCCGCTCGCCGGCGCGCGTGGGAGACGGAGCGGGTCGGCCCTGCGCTCGAGCGAGCTCCGGAACGCCGTGAGCGCTTCTCGACCATCGGCGACACGACCGTCGAGCGGCTCTACGGTCCATGGTCGTCACCGGATCGGGATGCCGCGCGCGACATCGGGTTCCCGGGCGAGCCGCCGTTCACCAGGGGGATCCACCCGACCGGCTATCGAAGCCGCCTGTGGACGATGCGGATGTTCGCCGGGTTCGGTGCCGCCGAGGACACGAACGCACGCTTTCGCCAACTGCTCGCCGCCGGTCAGACCGGTCTCTCGATCGCGTATGACATGCCGACCCTGTATGGCTACGACAGCGACGACCCGGAGGCCGAGGGCGAGTTCGGGACCTGCGGCGTCGGCGTCTCGAGCCTGGCCGACATGGAGATCCTGCTCGAGGGTCTGCCGCTCGACGAGGTCTCGACGTCGATGACGATCAATTCACCGGCCGCGCCGATCTGGGCGATGTACATCGTGGCCGCGGAGAAGGCGGGTGTCCCGCGCGACCGGCTCGAGGGGACGACCCAGAACGACATCCTCAAGGAGTTCGTCGCCCAGAAGGAGTTCCTGTTCCCGCCGACCCCGTCGATGCGGCTGGTCACCGACACCATCGAGTTCGGGACCCGCGAGCTGCCCCGCTGGAATACGGTCTCGATCAGCGGGTACCACATCCGCGAGGCGGGATCGACCGCGATCCAGGAGCTCGCCTTCACCATCGCCGACGGGATGGCCTACGTCGAGGCGGCCCTCGCGCGTGGCCTGCGGGTCGACGATTTTGCGCCACGGCTCAGCTTCTTCTTCAACAGCCACAGCGACTTCTTCGAGGAGATCGCCAAGTTCCGGGCGTCGCGCCGGATCTGGTTCAAGCTGATGACCGAGCGGTATGGCGCCGAGAACGAGCGATCGGCCTGGATGCGCTTCCATACCCAGACAGCCGGCGTCTCGCTGACGCCCCAGCAGCCACTCAACAACCTGACCCGGGTGGCGCTCCAGGCGCTCGCCGCGGTCCTGGGCGGGACACAGTCACTCCATACCGATGCCTACGACGAGGCGCTTGCCGTCCCGACCGCCGAGGCCGCCCTGCTCGCGCTCCGCCAGCAACAGATCATCGCCGAGGAGACCGGCGTCGACGCCACCGTCGATCCGCTCGGCGGCTCCTGGTTCGTCGAGGCGCTGACCGACGAGACCGAGACCGCCGTCTGGCGCTATCTCGACGAGATCGACCGGCGTGGCGGGATGGTCGCGGCCATCACCGAGGGCTATCCACAGCACGAAGTGGCCGATGCCGCCTATCGCTACCAGCGCGAGTTCGATGCCGGCCAACGGCGGGTCGTCGGGATCAACGCCTACGTCGATGCAAGCGAGCGGACGTCGATCCCGGTGCTGGCGGTCCCGGAGGGATCGGAGCGGCGGCACCTCGAACGGCTGGCCAGGATCCGCCGGGAGCGCGACCCCGGCTCCGTCGAATCGGCGTTGCGCGGGCTGCGTGAGACGGCTGGCCGGCCCGAGTCGAGCGAGACCAACCTGATGCCCCATTTCATCCGCTGCGCGGCGGCCTACGCCACGCTCGGCGAGCAGTGCGCGGTCCTGCGCGAGGTCTTCGGCGAGTACCGCGAGCCGGTGGCCGTCTGATGTACCTCGATTCGCTCGAATTCCTCGAAGAGGAGCGCGACGCCTGGCGGCCGTTCGAGGGGCTCGACGCGCTCAGCGACGATCAGCTCGCCACTCCGGTGGCAGCCGCGCACGGGTGGTCCGGCCGCGACCTGATGGCGCATCTCCTGGCCTGTCACCTGCTCGCCCTGCAGGTCGCCACGGAGCTCGCGGTCAACGAGACGAGCCCGACGAAGGCCGGCGCGGACGCCGATTGGGATACTCGCGGCGGCGAGGCGGTCAACGCCGAGATCCAAGCCACCTGGGCGGCCCGGCCGATGTCGGAGCTGCGGGAACGGTTCCGGACCGTCCCGGGCGAGGTGCGCGGCTACCTCACGGTCGTTCCCGAATCGCGATGGCTCAAGCATGCCGAGCACCAGCGCTTCATCCTGGGCCAGACCACCACGCATTACGAGGCGCACCAGCGCGACCTCGAGGCCGTGCTCGCGGCGGCCGCCGGTCCGTGAACCTGCGCGAGCTGCTCGATGACGCGACCGGCGACCTGCCCGGGGCCGTTCGCGAGGCGGGCCGTGACGGCGAGGTCACGTGGATGC
>DASYJV010000294.1:0-2504 GCA_035996105.1 Candidatus Limnocylindrales bacterium
TCCGACCTGTGGATCGAGGGCGAGATCGGCCGCGTGACGATCTCGTCGGCGGGTCACGCCTATTTCGCGCTGAAGGACGACCGCAATCAGCTCCAGTGTGTCTGGTTCCGCGACGACCGGCTTCGGTCGGCGTTCGAGGCGCAGGCGGGCCTGCGGATCGTGGCGCACGGTCGGATCGACGTGTTCGAACCGCAGGGCGCGCTCCAGCTCTATGTCGAATCGATCCAGCCGGCGGGGTTTGGCGACCTGACCCTGCGGTTCGAGGCGCTCAAGGCCCGGCTGGCCGCGGAGGGCCTGTTCGACCTGTCGCGCAAGCGCCCACTCCCGCATCGGCCGGCCACGATCGCGGTCATCACCAGCCCGACCGGCGCGGTCTGGAAGGACATCTGCCACGTGCTGGCCAGACGCTGGCCGTTGACGCGCGTCGTCCTCGTCGCCGCGCAGGTCCAGGGCGAATCCGCGCCGGCCAGCCTGACGTCCGCGTTCCGCAGGGTCGAGCGCTACGCGGCCGAGCGCACCGCGGCGGGTCGGCCGGACGAGGCACCCGCCGTGACGATCCTCGCCCGAGGTGGCGGCTCGCTCGAGGACCTGTGGGCATTCAATGACGAGGCGGTCGTGCGAGCGGTCGTCGCCCACCCGGTCCCGGTCGTGACCGGGGTCGGGCACGAAGTCGACGTGACCCTGTCCGATTTCGCTGCCGATGTCCGCGCACCGACGCCATCGGCTGCGGCGGAGGTCGTGGTCCCGGACCGGGCCGAATTCCTTGCCGCCGTCCGGGGTGCCCGCCGGCGCCTCGATGGCGCGGCGACGGTGCTCCTCGGGAAAGCGGGACGCGAGGTCCTCGGCGAGCGTCGCGCGCTTGACCGGCTCAGCCCGCTCGCGCAGCTCGCCAGCGCACGCGAACGGGTCGGGCTGTTGCTCGATCGGGCGACGCGCGCCATCGACGCCGAGGTCGCGGTCCGCCGCCGGAACGAGGAGCGGCTGCGGGTCCGACTGACCCCGACGCTGGCCGGCCGGCTGGCACGCGAGCGCGTCCGTCTCGATCGGACGGCCGTCCTTGACGCGCTGGCGGTCCGCCGGGTCGCGTCGGCACGAGGCTCGATCGGGTCGGCGTCAGCGGCGCTGGCCGTGCTCGGACCCCAGGCGACGCTGGACCGGGGCTACGCCATCGTTCGGCGCGCCGATGACGGACAGATCGTCCGCGCCTTGACCGACGCCGGCCCCGGGACGCGGCTCGCGCTTCGGGTCGCCAAGGGCGAGCTGCCTGCGACCGCCGACGACCGATGAGCGGCGCATGACGCCGAGCCGATGTCCGAGCTGACCAGCCTGGCCGTCTTCTTCGCGCTCGTGGCCCTCGTGGCCGTCGCCGGGGTGGCGCTTGGTATGCTCCTGGCTCCCCGCATCGGCCGGCTCGCGGAACGGAATGAGGAGGAGCAAGGTGCCGACGACGACTGACCCGGCGATCGATGCGCTGAGCTTCGACGACGCGCTCGCCGAGCTCCAGCGGACCGTCGCCGAGCTCGAGGCCGGCGGCCAGCCGCTTGAGGCCGCGATCGCCCTGTATGAGCGCGGGGTGGCGCTCCAGGCCCGCTGTGAAAAGCTCCTGGGCGATGCCGAGCTGCGAGTCCAGCAGCTCGTCTCGCGGGCCGGCGGCGCGCTCGAGGCGCACGATGTCCGGCCGGAGGACGCGACCGAGGAAGCGCCGGGATGACCTGGCGCTGCAGGCGGCTGACGACGAACTGATCCATCATCGGTCACAACACGAAGGACGATCGATCCGTCAGTCGATCGCAACCCGGACACCCGCGACCAGGAGCTTTCGAACCGTGCCGATCCTTTCCAACCTGCAGGGACCCGCCGACCTGCGTGGCCTCGATGAGGTGCAGCTCGCCCAGCTGGCCGTCGAGATCCGCGAGACCATCGTGCGGACGGTGGCGAGCACCGGCGGTCATCTCGGGTCGTCGCTTGGCGTCGTCGAGCTGACGATCGCCCTCCATCGGCTTCTCGAATCGCCACGGGATCGCATCGTCTGGGACACCGGCCACCAGGCCTACCCGCACAAGCTGCTGACCGGTCGCCTGGAGCGGTTCGTGACGCTTCGCCAGCTCGATGGCGTCGGGGGCTTTCCGCGCCGCTCCGAATCGCCACACGACGTGTTCGACGGCGGCCACGCCGGGACCGGCCTGTCGATCGCTGAGGGGCTAGCGGAGGCCCGCGACATACGCCACGGCCTCGAGCGGATCGCGGTCGTGGTCGGCGACGCCGCGCTCATGAGCGGGCTCTCACTCGAGGCGCTCAACGACATCGGCCAGCGTCAGACCCAGATGCTCATCGTCGTCAACGACAACGAGATGTCGATCAGCCCGACGGTCGGCGCGTTCTCGACCTATCTCTCCAAGATCAAGCTGTCCCGGACGTGGCGCCATAGCCGGAGCGCGTACGACCGGTCGGTCGAGCGAGTCCCGGTGCTCGGGCCGCACATCCTCGAGCTGTCCAAGCGGCTT
>DASYJV010000295.1:0-2093 GCA_035996105.1 Candidatus Limnocylindrales bacterium
CAAGGCTCGTTGTACGATGCAACGTACCCCAAAGGAGAGCCGCCGAGATGACCGTCGCCGCCGGGACCAAGCCCCATCCGATCTTCCTGGCGGGTCGTTGGGTCGAGTCGCCCGACATCCTGACCGTCGAGAACCCGGCGGACCCGTCGACGCCGGCCGGCGCCACCTACAACGCCACCGAGGCGCAGTACGAAGAGGCCGTCGAGGCCGCGGTCGCGGCCTTCGAGGTCACCCGGGTGCTCCCGGCCTACGAGCGTGGACGGATCCTGCGCGAGATCAGCGCCGGCGTCCGAGCCCGGCGCGAGGAGCTCGGACGGCTGATCGCGCTCGAATCCGGCAAGCCGATCCGCGATGCGCTCATCGAGGTCGATCGCGCGGTACTCACCTTCCGGCTCGGCGCGGAGGAGGCCGAGCGGATGACCGGCGAGGTGATCCCACTTGACCTGATGCCGGCATCCAGGGGCCGGGTGGGCATCACCAGGCGCTTCCCGATCGGCCCGATCGCCGCGATCAGCCCATTCAACTTCCCGCTCAACCTGGCTGCCCACAAGGTCGCCCCGGCCATCGCGACCGGGAACCCGATCGTGCTAAAGCCGCCGTCCAAGGACCCACTGACGATGCTCGCGGTCGCCGAGATCATCGAGGCCGCTGGAGCGCCCGCGGGATCCGTCTCCATCCTGCCCATGACCCGCGAGCTGGGCGATCGGATGGTCGCCGATCCGCGCTTCAAGCTGCTCACATTCACCGGCTCGCCATCGGTCGGCTGGCGGATGAAGGAACGGGCCGGGAAGAAGCGGGTCGTGCTCGAGCTCGGTGGCAATGCCGGCGTCATCGTCGATCGGTCCGCGGATGTCGACTGGGCGGTCCGACGCTGCCTCGTCGGTGGGTTCGCCTATGCCGGCCAGGTCTGCATCAGCGTCCAGCGGGCCTTCATCCATGAAGACGTCTGGGACCGGTTCATGGGGCCATTCGTCGAGGGCGCGCGAGCGCTGAGGGTCGGTGACCCGCTCGATCCCACGACCGACCTCGGGCCGATGGTCGACGCCAACGCGGCGAGCCGGACGCAGCGCTGGGTCGACGAGGCCGTCGCGCTCGGCGGCAAGGTCCTCGTCGGCGGGAAGGCCGACGGGACGTTCTTCCCGCCGACCGTGCTCACCGACGTCCCGGCGACCGCCCAGGTCTGCTCGAACGAGGCCTTCGCCCCGCTGGTGGTCGCCTTCCCGTTCCACGATCTGGAGGAGGCCATCGCGAAGGTCAACGACTCGATGTTCGGGCTCCAGACCGGGGTCTTCACCAACGACCTGGCGGGCGCGTGGCGTGCGTTCGGTGAGCTCGAGGTCGGCGGCGTGATCATCAACGACGTGCCCACCTACCGGATCGACAACATGCCATACGGCGGTGTCAAGGATTCCGGCCTGGGCCGCGAGGGCCTGCGCTACGCGATGGACGACATGACCGAGATCCGGATCATGGTGCTGGCCCAGCCGACCTAGGGAGCCGGGCCGCGCCGCCGCGCTCGTCAACGTCTCGCGGCCCGCGACTGGTCCGACAGGCGCCGATGCCCCTGAGGCATCCTTGGCCCGCCATGGACCTCACCCTGACACCGGCCCAGCTCGAGCTCCAGGCCCGCGCCCGCGCGTTCGTGGAGGACGAGCTCCAGCCCCGGGAAGCGGAGTTCGAGCGCGCGGGTGGCCGCGTCCCCCGGGACTGGGGCGATCCGATCCGGCGGGCGGCGATCGCAGCCCGGCTCCAGGGCGGCTCGATGCCGCAGTCGGCCGGTGGCCAGGGCTGGTCCGTGCTCGAGCAGGTCCTGGTCCACGAGCAGTTCGGGCAGTCGACCGGCGGCCAGTGGTCGTATGTCCCGGGCGCCTACAACGTGCTGCTCCACGCCGATGCAGAGCAACGGCGGACCTACCTCGACCCGAGCCTCCGCGGCGAGCGCTCGGGGAGCTACGCCGTCACCGAGGATGCGGCCGGCTCCGACGCGCGCGCGCTCGCCGCAACGGCCGTCCGCGACCCGGCGACAGGCGACTACCGGCTCAACGGCGAGAAATGGTTCGTCACCGGCCCCGATGACACCGACTTCATGATCT
>DASYJV010000296.1:0-2025 GCA_035996105.1 Candidatus Limnocylindrales bacterium
GATGGTGCCGAGAGCCAGATTCGAACTGGCGACACCGCGATTTTCAGTCGCGTGCTCTACCAACTGAGCTATCTCGGCCCGATGGCCAACCAGCCGTCGGCTGCCCGTCGGCGGGTGGAACGATACCACGGGCCTCCCGGGACCATCAACGCGAGGCAGCCATGCCGCCGATCGCCTGCTCCCCTATCCGAGCCCGGCGAGCGCCGTCTCGTCGTCGGCCTGGATCGGTGGTTCGCCCGTCAGCTGCCGCAGGCGATTGATCCGGTCGATGATCGGTGGATGGGTGTCCATGAGGCTCGAGGATCGCGCCTCGAATTTCTTGATCGGGTTCGTGAAGTACATGTGCTGGGTCCCGCGGTTGGCGACTTCGAGGACCTCCTGGTCGGCGCCGATCTTGGCCAGCGCCCGCTCGAGGCCATACGGGTTGCGGGTCAGCTCGACTGCGGTGGCGTCGGCCAGGTACTCGCGCTGGCGGTTCACGGCGAGCTGGATGAAGCGGCTGATGAGTGGCGCCAGGATGGCCAGCACGATGGCGATGATCGCGATGAACGCGGCCGCGCCGTTGCCCCCGCTGTCCCGATCCGATCGACGACCACCCATCCCGCCCCAGAACGTGAACCGCAGGAAGAAGTCTGCGAGGATCGCGATCGCCCCGACCATCACCCCGACGACGAGTGAGAACCGGATGTCGAGGTTGCGGACGTGCGACAGCTCGTGGGCGATGACCCCCTGGAGCTCCTCGCGGTCGAGCTTGTCGAGCAGCCCGGTCGTGATCGCGATCGAAGCATGCGCCGGATCACGGCCGGTCGCGAAGGCGTTCGGGGCGGTGTCGTCGATGGTGTAGACGGCGGGCATCGGCACGTTCGCGGCGACGGCGACCTCGCGAACCACGTTGAGCAGCTGGGGGGCGGTGGCCTCATCGACCGGGCGCGCGCCGCTCACCGAGAGCACCAGCTTGTCGCCGGAGTAGTACGTGGCCAGACCGGTGATGGCCCCGATGGCGAGCGCCAGCCCGGTGGCGACGACGCCACCCGACGGCGAACCGACGATCGCGTAGCCGATCGTGAACCCGAGCAAACCGAGGATGATGACGACGAACGCCGCCATCAGCAGCGAGTTGCGCTTGTTCGTCGCGATCTGGTCGTAGAACGACGATGGGGCCACGGTCAGCTCCCGCGGCGGTCGCTCAGCTGAGGCTGAGGTCGACGTTCGGAACGTTGGCGGCCTCAGGCTCGGCGTCGAAGAAATCGCGCTTGGTGAACCCGAGCATCCCCGCGATGAGGACGGCCGGGATGGTCTGGATCGCGGTGTTGTAGTCGAGCACGGTCGCGTTGTAGTGCTGGCGCGAGAAGGAGATCTGGTTCTCCGTCGTGGTCAGCTGCTCCTGCAGCTCGAGGACGTTCTGGTTGGCCTTGAGCTCGGGGTAGTTCTCGACCACGGCGAAGAGCGATCGCAGCGTGCTGGTCAGGGTGTTCTCGGCGGCGGCCTGCTGGGCGGGTCCCTGCGCACCGGCTGCGACGGCCTGGGCCCGCGCGTTGGTGACGTCGGTCAGGACCTTCTGCTCGAAGCCCATGTAGCCCTTGACCGCGTTGACGAGGTTCGGGATCAGGTCGTGGCGGCGCTTGAGCTGGACCTCGATCTGGGCGAATGCCTCATCGATCCGCAGTCGTCGCTGGACGAGACCGTTGTAGAGCCCGACGACCAGGACGACGAGGATGACGATGATCGCGAGGATGATCAGGATCGCTGGATTCAATGGAACTCCTCCGGACCGTGTGCCAGGGCGTCTGCCCACGCGTCTTGAGCATACAGCGTGGTGGGCGGTACTGGGTTCGAACCAGTGACCTCCTCGGTGTAAGCGAGGCGCTCTGACCAGCTGAGCTAACCGCCCGCGCGAGAATGGTAGCCGCGGCCCGGACGTCACGGTCGGGGGCCGGGAACGACAACTTTTCACGCAGAGTGAACAGGCCGGGCAGGAATGGCCTCCGTTCTCCGGAGAACGAGGCGCCAGACGAGCGCATCAGG
>DASYJV010000297.1:0-4400 GCA_035996105.1 Candidatus Limnocylindrales bacterium
CCCTTTGACGAACGAGGAACGAACACGATGACGCAGGTCGCCACTCGAGGCGCCGCTCGACGCAAGCGCCACGAACGGATCCGCCTTCACCTGGCGGGTTCGGAGGGGCGGCCGCGTCTGGCGGTGTTCCGCAGCCTCAACCACATCTACGCGCAGGTCATCGACGACGCGTCCGGCAAGACGCTCGCCGCCGCCTCGACCGCCGACAAGGAGCTCAAGGGTTCCAAGGCGACCAAGTCAGAGGAAGCGGCCAAGGTCGGGAAACTGGTCGCCGAGCGGGCCAAAGCCGCCGGCGTCGAGCGCGTGGTCTTCGATCGAGCCGGGTTCCGGTATCACGGGCGGATCAAGTCGCTCGCCGACGCCGCCCGCGAAGCCGGCCTCGAGTTCTGATCGGAAGGAGCCACCATGGCACGCATCGACGCAAACAAGCTCGCGCTCGAGGAGCGCGTCGTCCAGATCAATCGAGTCGCCAAGGTCGTCAAGGGCGGCCGGCGGTTCAGCTTCAGCGCGGTCGTCGTCGTCGGCGACGGCGCGGGCCACGTCGGCGTGGGCATCGGCAAGGCCGGCGAGGTGCCGGAGTCGATCCGCAAGGGCGTCGAGGACGCGAAGAAGAACCTCATCAAGATCCCGATGGTCGGGACGACCATCCCCCACGAGGTCCAGGTCGTCTACGGCGCGAGCAGCGTCCTGCTCAAGCCCGCCTCGCAGGGCACCGGCGTCATCGCCGGCGGTTCGGTCCGGGCCGTCCTCGAGTCGGCCGGAGTGCGCGACATCCTCTCGAAGATCCATGGCTCGACCAACCCGGTCAACGTGACCCGGGCGACCATCGAGGCGCTCCGCAGCCTGCACTCGGCCGAGGAGCTCGGGGCCCGTCGAGGCGTCAAGCTGGTGAGTCGCATCGCCGGACAGCCCGCTCCAGTCGCGGAGGCATCCGGTGGCCGCTAAGCTCAAGGTGACCCAGGTCAAGAGCACCATCAGTCACATCGCGCGCAACCGCGCGACCATCCGCGCCCTCGGTCTCCACGGCATCGGCAGCACGAGCGTCGTGACCGATAACCCGGCGACCCGCGGCATGGTCCGCGCGGTCCGCTTCCTGGTCACGGTCGAGGAGATCGCCGACACCGCCAACGGGGAGAAGGCATGAAACTCCACGACCTCCAGCCGGCGGAGGGGTCGCGCCAGCCGCGAACCCGCGTCGGCCGCGGGATCGCAGCCGGAAAGGGCAAGACCGCGGGCCGCGGCACCAAGGGTCAGAAGGCCCGGGCGGGCGGCTCGATCCCGCCCTGGTTCGAGGGTGGCCAGACGCCGCTCCATATGCGGATCCCGAAGCTGCGCGGCTTCAAGAACCGGTTCAGGATCGAATACGAGGTCGTCAACATCGGCGCCATCGGCGCCCTGGCCGAGCAGGGGGCGTTCGAGGTCGAGGCCGGCAAGAAGGCGACGCGATCGGCGCCGGTCACCATCAATCAGGACATCCTGCGGGCCGTCGGACTCGTCCGGACGCTCAACAAGCCGATGAAGATCCTGGGCGCGGGCGAGCTGTCGGTCCCGCTCTTCGTGGTGGCCGATGCGTTCACCGCGTCGGCCCGGGCGAAGATCGAGGCGGCCGGCGGCAGCGTCAACGTCCTCGAGATCCCGGCGTCGCCGCTCGCGGCGCTGGGCGTCACACCTGAGCCCGCCGTCACGAAGGCCGAGCCCGTCCAAGCGCGGGCCGCGGAGCCCGCCGCCAAGCACGCGTCGGCCACGGCCGAGACGGTTGAGCCACCCGCCGTCAAGGCGCCGGCGACGAAGAAGGCGGCGGCCGCCAGGACGTCGCCCGCCAGGACCTCGGCCACCAAGACTCCGGCGACGAAGACTCCGGAGACGAAGGCCCCGGCGAAGACCCGCGCCTCGAAGCCGGACGCGGAGCAGCCCGCCGACGGCGATGGACCGCTCCCGCCCGCGGAGGCCGAGCCTCCCTCCGGCGACGACGCCTGAGCCGTGTTCGACTCCCTGCTCAACGCCTTTCGCGCGCCGGACATCCGGCGTCGGATCCTCTACGTCCTCGGCCTGCTGATCGTCTTCCGCCTTCTGGCGGCAGTCCCGATCCCGGGCGTCGACAAGACCCAGCTCAAGACGTTCGTCGAGGGCAACGCGCTCATCGGCCTGCTCGACCTGTTCTCGGGCGGCGGCCTGTCGCATTTCTCGGTCGTCGCGCTGGGGATGAACCCGTACATCAACGCCTCGATCATCATGCAGCTGATGAGCGGCGTCGTGCCGTCCCTCCAGGCGCTCAGCCGGGAAGGTGAGTTCGGCCGTAACAAGATCAACCAGTACACCCGCTATCTGACCGTCCCGATGGCCATCCTGCAGGCGTACGGCGTCCTGGCCCTGCTGGCCTCGCAGAACGTCCTGACCGGCACGTTCGACCTGTCGAGCTTCACCACCATCACCCAGATCACGACGCTGACCGCGGGTGCGATCGTCCTGATGTGGGTCGGCGAGCTCATCACCGAACGCGGCATCGGCAATGGCATCAGCTTCATCATCTTCGCCGGCATCGTGAGCCGGGCACCGGGCGCCATCAATGCGTTCCGTGCCAACCCCAACATCACGCTCGCCATCGGGTTCGCGATCATCGCCGTCGCCGCGGTCGGGGTGATCATCTACATCCAGGAGGGCCAGCGCCGGATCCCGATCCAGTACGCCAGTCGCGTCCGCGGCCGGCGGATGTATTCGGGCGGGCAGACCTTCCTGCCACTCCGCGTCAACCAGGCGGGCGTGATCCCGATCATCTTCGCGGTCAGCATCCTGCTCTTCCCGCATCAGCTGGCGACCTATTTCTCGACCTCGACGATCCCCATCGTCAAGTCGATCGCGCAGGGGATCGTCTCGATCTTCAGCTCGACGTCACCGCTCTACATCGTGATGTATTTCGTGCTCACCATGGGCTTCACCTATTTCTATACGGCCTTCACCTTCAAACCCGACGAGACGGCCGAGCAGCTGCGCAAGAACGGCGGGTTCATCCCGGGGATCCGACCCGGACGCCCGACCCAGGAATACCTGTCGAGAGTGGTGAATCGGATCACCTTCGCCGGCGCGCTGTTCCTCGCGATCGTGGCCGTCTCGCCGTCGGTGATCGCGATCCTGATCCCTGATCTGGCCACCCTGGGCCTGGGGGGGACCAGCCTGCTGATCGTCGTGTCCGTCGTCGTCGAGACGATGAAGCAGATCGAAGCCCAGTTGATGATGCGCAACTACGAAGGCTTCATCCGTTGACCGCGACGGGCCCGACGGCCGATCAGCTGGTGGCCTCGGCTCGGCTCGCCAGGCTCGCCGGTCCCCGGTCGGATGTCAGGGCTGGGGACGGCGCCGTCCCCGACCGATGACGGTCATCGTCCTGCTCGGTGCCCCAGGGGCCGGGAAGGGCACCCAGGCCCCCGCGCTCGCGGCCCGGCTTGGCATCCCGGTCCTGGCCTCGGGTGACCTGCTGCGCAAGGCGGTGGCCGACGGAACGCCACTCGGCCGCGAGGCTGACCGCTACATGAGTCGCGGTCAGCTGGTCCCCGACGACACGATGGTCCGCGTGTTCCTCGACCGGCTCGAGGCGCCGGACGCGGTCGACGGGGCGATCCTCGACGGCTTTCCGAGGACCAAGATCCAGGCCGAGGCGCTTGACGACGCCCTCGCCGGGGCCGGTCGTCGGGTGGACCTGGCCGCCTCCATCGACGTCCCGCTCGAGGACCTCGTCACGCGGATGGCCAGCCGGCGCATCTGCACCGCGAACGGGCATGTCTACAACCTCGTGTCGAACCCGCCCCGCGAGGATGAGCGCTGCGACCTCGACGGCTCACCCCTGGCCCAGCGAGCCGACGACGCGGAGGCCACGGTCCGGGCGCGCATGGCCCAGCAGGTCCCGCCGCTGCTCGAGGTCGTGGAGCACTACCGTCGCAAGGGCGTCCTCGCCACCGTCGACGGCCGCAAGCCCATCGACGTCGTCACCGACGACCTGATGGACGCGCTGCGCCATGCCGGGAGGGTCTGAGATGGTGACTCGAAAGTCACGCTCGGAGATCGAGCGGATGCGGCGCGCCGGTCGTGTCGTGGGCGAGGTCCTCGACTTGATCGAAGCGGAGCTGCGACCGGGCGTCTCGACGGCGCATCTCGACGCGATCGCCGAGGGGCACATCCGACAGTCGGGTGCGACGCCATCCTTCAAGGGCTATCCGGGGATCAACCCACGGCGCCCATTCCCGGCCAGCGTCTGCATCTCCATCGATGACGAGATCGTCCACGGCATCCCGGGGTCCCGGACGATCCGCGCCGGGCAGATCGTTTCCATCGACGCGGGCGCGATCGTCGACGGCTGGCACGGCGATGCGGCGCGGACGTTCTTCATCGGCGACCCACCGCCCGAG